>CAZZYE010000298.1:0-8212 GCA_964658145.1 uncultured Stigonema sp. | reverse complement strand
AACGGCCGTTCGCCCCTACAAGTCCGAAACGACCATTATCCGTTCATACACATGATGTTCAATTTGTATAGTGCGTAAGTCCTAATACTTAGCAAAATTTGATCGTAGTAAGCGCTTAAGCGCTTACTACAAACCTTTAATTATTCACGCCGACCTACTTATTACAGCATTTCATTAATTTGTAGCAGATTAACTTTTGCGAGACTCTGCATCCCGGAAGCGCTAACTTTGCGTTTCTCTGCGTTAAAAAAAGTTACAAACTTATGCAACCTTGTACTTCGTGCCATTCGCTTTGGAATGTCATCGAATTTGACAGTGAAATTATTCATCGACAATTTCAACTGTCCTTGGTCCCTCAGTTGGTACAGTATAAGTACTGGTTTCTGGGGTAAGGTGATTTTTCAATTTGAGTTTTAGCTCGTCTGTAATGGGTAGATCTTTAATTTCTTTCAGGAGAAGTCTCACAGATTCAGTTTTGCTACGTTCTGTATATACTGCCTTAAGAATAGCTTCAATTCCAAATCCTGCTATAGCATCCCCCAAAACCGTTATCAGACCTAGCAGGGCTATACCTCCGACGATGCCAAACGGCCCTCCAAACGCTGTAAGGGCAGCTGCAACAGCTGCGGAACTACCTCCTGATGTAGCTGTTAGAACCACGAGAATTATGCCAGGAAGACCCAGACCGGCAAGTTTTTTAACGAGTTCGTCCATTGGAATTACCTAAAATCCTTACGTTTTGGTGAAAAAATGACTGAGAGTAAGAGACTGGAGTTATTATCAACAAAGAAACCTATTTCAAAATCTAGACTAAGCTAGATAAGAGTCACCCGCGCTCAAATGGGGTTGAAAGAAAGCAAATTCCTTCTCTTTTCTCTTAGTTGATAATAGCTTAGTTTTTCATCAAGATAGTGACTGATTTTCCCGATCGCGGCTGAGATCGCCACCGTTCTTGGGTCAGCCAAATAGTTTTTGTCTGTGGGATCGCCACTGCGTCCTTTAAAATTGCGATTGGTTGCATAAACCTCCGTTTCTTCTTTTGCCAAAACCCCAAGTCCAGAATTGATACAAGCCCCACAACCTGACTTGAGAACCTGTGCGCCTGCAAGTTCAAAAATCTCAAGATAGCCTAATGCTTCAGCTTTTTCACGAATCTCTACGGAAGCAGCCTGAGCGAGATCGTAGAGTTTACCCCCTGTACAAGAGCCAATAAAAATGTAACAGATCATAAACCTACCTGAAACCCTTACAAATGACCAATGAAGATCCTAACTAATTACGTTTATTTGTGCTGAGATACTTATAAGATTTAGTTTGATAAAAGACTACACAACTCATCGATTTCTTTGCTTTTTTCGCCAATCAGTCGATGGGCTATTACTTGGAGTTCCCGGAGATTTTCCGGTTTAGCATTATCTATTTCTTCCAATTCACCAGTTAAGAATGTTTGGAACCGATAATAACTTTTAGTTTCTTTGTTATTAGACTCAAACAACCGTTCTAATTCTCCGGCTACTACTTCACTACCACCGTCCAATACAATATTTAAAAGCGGTCTTCCCCATTGCAACAGTCCCCAATTTTTTACTTCATTATAGGGGTAAACACTCTTCAGGGAACCTGCACCTAAGGAAACTACTAAGATATCCTCCGTATTGAGGACTTGCTTGTTTTCTTGTCTATTAATTTGCGCTTCCAAAATAGCCAAATTGGCTGGATTATTAGCGACCAACCCGCCATCGACTAAAGTATAAAAGCCGTTTATATTATGGGAAGTAGGAATACGATGGGGAGCAAAATAAGTGGGAGTGGCACTAGTTGCTAAGGCCGCATCTGTAAGCGTAAAACCTGCACATAACTTGCGAAAGTTTCGAGATTCTGTCTGTTGTTTTTCCGGTTTATTTGTAAAGAATATAGGAATTCGCTGCTCGATATCGTAGCTAGTGACGAAAACTTCTTTGAGATTATTTTTTAAAGTAGTGTCTCCAAAATATTGCCTGAAAATTTCCTCTCTTCCGTCAGAAGAATATTTTGGTTGTAAAAATATATCTTCTATCGGACCGAGTATTTTTTCAAAGAATGGCTCGTAAAATATTTCAGCGCCATACTCAAGAAATATTTGCAGGAGATCCTCAGCACTGTATTGGGCGACTGACAAGTTCTCAGATAGCTTTGAAGTTAATTGGGGTTTAGTTAGTCCGAGTGCAAGAATTCCGCCGCTGGAAGTGCCAGCAATTAAATCAAACAAACTAAAAATTGGCTTTTGCGTCCGCTTTTCAATTTCTGCTAATATCAGTGCTGGAATAATGCCTCGAATACCGCCTCCATCAATGGCAAGTATTTTATATTTGGGATTCCCTGTCGTATTCATAGTTTCTTGGGATTCCTCCTGAGTTAATGTTTCCGATTGTGACTGCGGTTGAATATTGATTAGAACTTCGCTTTGACTAGTTTGGTCTATTTTGATTTCCCCCTCCTTTGACTGGGAGGTTAGAGGGGTTTGGGCCTTAGCGGATTTTTTCCTCGTCTCTTTTGTTCCCTTTGGTTGACGCTCATCGGGAGCTACCGCAGGCGCTAAAGCAGTCGTCGCTTGAGTTGGGGAATCTTCCTGTAGGACCGCAGTTTCTGTTAAAGGAGGGTTCTCCTCTAAACTACTTGCCGTCTCACCAGGTTTCTCGCCCTCATTGGAGGATTGTGCAGTCATAAATGGAAGTTCTGCTAAATCCCAAGTGGGATTGCCATGCAACTTTCCATCATGGGCATTTCCAGTTTGATCTCGGACAGTTGTCCCTTCTCCTTCGTTTAATTTCCAGTAAGCTACTAATCCTTGTTCATTCCCAACTAGAGGCTGATACCGTTGCGTTTGGATTTCCGTTTGGGAACAGGAGTAGTTCCAGACGCTAATGTTAGCTAATTGACCTGTGAAATATATGTTGTTGTGTAAAGTCGCGCCAAGAGTTACAGAACTAAGAAATAATCGATTCAGCTATAGAAACAGCTGAGGACTTATCTGAGTTTTTTAATATAGCAAGAGAAGACAAAATGCTTTCTCGTACTTATCGAGTTTTTTCTAACAAAAAGCCTATAATAATGATTACAGAAAAATTTCCTGAAAGCTATTTTATGAAAAGTTTTTAATTACCTAATATCTAATTATGCAAATTATAAAATTAGTATCAGCAAACAGCTGCAATTTATAAACTAAGTAAGTGTGAAGGAAGTTGCTAAAGTCTGTATAATTTTAATAATTGAGGTAAGAATGTTAGAAAAAAAACTTGTTGAGATTGTCAAAAAATATCCTGAAAAAACTGCGATCGCTTATGATAAATTAAGGATTAGCTATCAAGAACTTTATGCTAGTATCCAACATTTAAGTAACCATCTAAGAATAACTGGTATCGTCCCTGGTGACAGCATAGCGTTAATTTTGCCTAACAGCCCAGAATTTGCGATCGCCTTTTATGCTACTGCTAAACTGAATGCTATAGTTTTGCCAATAAATCCCCTTCTTAAAGAAGAAGAACTCAGCTACTACATCATCGACAGCAATGCTAAGGCAATTATTACCAATAGTCATGGGGCAGATATTAGTCGTAAAATCATCTCAAAGATAGACAAAAAAATAGAATTAATTGTCCTTGATGATACTTGTCTACTTACCAAAAAAGTAGATAAATTAATAATTACAGAAAGCACCTCCCCGTTTAAAGGTGATGTGCTTTATCAATATTCCTCTGGTTCTACGGGTAGACCTAAAAGAGTGTGTAGAACCCAAAATAATTTATATCATGAAGCTATAAACTTTACTGAAACCACTAATATATCTCCAACAGATAATATTTTATCTATAGTGCCACTGTATCACGCACATGGATTAGGAAATTGCTTGTTAGCTGCTATACATAATGGCGCAACTCTGGTGATTTTAGAACAAGTCTCACATCAAGGAAAAACCATTGAAGTGCCATTTGTTTTTAGACGTTCGAGGGTATTAGAACTTATAGAAAAAGAGAAAATTACTATTTTACCTGCTGTTCCTTATATTTTTAACACTTTGGCAGAAACACCATCTGACACTCAAGTTGATGTTTCCACACTGAAACTATGCTTTTCCGCAGGTAACTTTTTATCTAAAGAGATTTTTGATAAATTTCTTCAGAGATTTGGCATTCCAGTGAGACAACTTTATGGCTGTACAGAAGCTGGTTCTATTGCGATTAATCTAGATAAAGACTTAAAAACCACCTATGATTCTGTAGGTTTGCCTTTAAAAAATATTGACATTAAAATTATTGATGATGCAGGAAAAGAACTACCAACTGGAAGTAGTGGAGAGATAGTCATCAAAAGTCAAGCACTGACTCAAGGATACTGTAATAAACCAGAACTAAATCAACAGATATTTCAAGATGGGTCGTTTTTAACTGGTGATTTAGGCAAGAAAGATGAAGTAGGGCGTGTATATATTACTGGTAGAAAGCAAATCTTCATTGATACAGGAGGTCACAAAATTGATCCACTAGAAATAGAAAACATCCTGATAACTCATAATCAGGTTAAAGAAGCAGTTGTTGTTGGCATCAAAGGCTTGTATGCAGGAGAAATTATTAAGGCGGTCATTGTACCTCAAAACCGAGATATTTGTGAAGAAAAAGATATTTTATCTTACTGTCAAGACAAGTTAGCTGATTTTAAAATACCGAAAATTATCGAATTTCGTCACGAGATTCCCAAAAGTCCATTAGGCAAAGTATTAAGAAAGCACTTAGTAGATAATTTCTCAGAACCTATAAAATCATGAAAAATGTTGATTTAATTAAACAAGAAACAAAAAATGTAGTTTTAAACGTTTTACCAAATATTGATAGTAAAGATTTGTCAGATTCAAGCAATCTTTTTAGCATGGGGTTAGATTCTGTTAATGCCATGACACTTGTCCTGAAACTACAGAAGAATTTTGATATTAAATTTGCAGTTAATGATATTAATGCAGAAAATTTTGAAAGCATAGCAAGTATTGTGAAACTGATCGATGAAAAGCAAGGCAGATAATTTTTAGAAACAGGCTTTTTTCGCAAAATTAAAGACTCCAGCGTATCCCTAAAAACCTGAAGAAAAAAGACAAGACTACAATGAGCTATTCTGCTGAAATAAATCCATTAGAACCAAACAAGTCAGTAAAAACAGGAGAAGATATCTGGCAGGCGATCGCAAGCATTCTCGATTTACAGAATCAAGCTCCAGCTTTGATGCCTGTATCTCGAAATGAACACCCGCCTTTGTCTTTTTCTCAAGAAAGATTATGGTTCATCCACCAGTTGCAGCCAGATAGCTCCACTTATAATGTCTCCTTTGCTTTTCGTCTTCAGGGTTCACTCAACATTTCCGCATTAGAGCATAGTCTCAATGAAATTATCCAACGCCACGAAGCATTGCGGACTACGTTTTTAGCTTTGGAAAACAAGCCTGTTCAGGTGATTACGCCCAGCCTCAACTTGAAGTTACCTGTAGTGGATCTTCAGAAACTTCTTGAAAGGGAAAGAGAAACTCAAGTTTTACAACTGGTCAAAAACGAAGTTCAACAACCCTTTCATCTAGAGCAAGAATCGCTGTTGCGGTCTTCCTTAGTGCATCTGGGTGAAAATGAATATGTGCTACTCCTGAGTGTCCACCATATTGCCTTTGATGGTTGGTCTGAAGGTGTTTTGTGGCGCGAACTGACAGCCTTGTACACAGCTTTTTCTACTGGTAAGCCTTCTCCATTGCCTGAACTGCCCATTCAGTACGCAGACTTTGCTGTTTGGCAAAGACGATGGCTGCAAGGTCAAGTGATGGACACTCAACTCGACTACTGGAAGCAACAATTAGCAGGATCGCCTCCCCTGCTGGAACTTCCTACCGACCGAGTGCGCCCACCCATGCAGACAAGCCGTGGCGGTATCAAGCGCTTTCAGTTAGATGAGCATCTGACTCAAAAACTCAAAAGCCTCTCTTCGAGACGCTACGCGAACAGCGAAAACTCAGGCGCAACCTTATTTATGACTTTGCTGGCTGGCTTTGTCATCTTACTATCGCGCTACAGCAATCAACAAGATATTCTCGTCGGTTCCCCAATAGCCAACCGCAACCGTAGTGAAATACAATCTCTCATCGGCTTTTTTGTCAATATTTTGGTGTTGCGTACTGACGTTTCTGGGAATCTCAGCTTTTGGGAGTTACTGCAAAGGGTGCGCCAAGTAGCTTTGGATGCCTATGCTCACCAAGATGTACCGTTTGAGAAAGTAGTAGAAGCTTTGCAGCCAGAAAGAAACCTTAACTACTCTCCATTGTTCCAGGTAATGTTCGTTTTGTTGAATACGCCACCTGCAAAATTGGAATTGCCTGGTTTATCTGTAACTCCCTTAGAAATAGAAAACCCGACAGCTAAGTTTGATTTAACCTTGTTGATGACGGAGAGTGAGCAAGGACTGAGTGGAAGTTTAGAGTACAACTCTGACTTATTTGAGGAAGCAACAATTACCAGGATGTTGGGACATTTCCAAACCTTGCTGGAAGGAATTGTCGCTAACCCAGAAGAGCGGATTTCGCAATTACCACTGCTGACACAACCTGAGCAACAACAGTTATTAGTTGAATGGAACGATACTCAGGCGAAGTATGCCGTTGATAAGTGCATCCATCAGTTATTTGAGGAGCAGGTTCAACGTACCCCCGATGCAGTAGCAGTTGCCTTTGAAAATCAACAACTCACCTATCAGCAGTTGAATACTCGCGCTAATCAATTGGCACATTACTTGCGCTCATTAGGTGTGGGAGCCGATGTACTGGTAGGGTTGTGTGTAGAACGATCGCTCTTAATGATAGTGGCACTACTGGGCATTCTCAAAGCAGGCGGGGCTTATGTGCCATTTGACCCTGACTATCCGACTGACCGTTTGGCATATATGCTTCACGATTCACTCTTATCAGTCCTGTTGACTCAAGAGAAATTGCTCACTAACTTACCAGAAAATACCGCCCGTGTAGTCTGCTTAGATCAAGACTGGGAAAATATCAAGAACGAAAGTAAAGATAATCCTTTTAGCGGTACCACTGACAACTTAGCCTATGTCATCTACACATCAGGCTCAACAGGTCAACCGAAAGGCACATTAGTCAACCACTCAAATGTAGTGCGTCTCTTTGCAGCCACAGACACTTGGTATCACTTCAATGCCCAAGATGTGTGGACAATGTTCCACTCCTACGCCTTTGACTTTTCCGTGTGGGAAATTTGGGGTGCATTACTGTATGGTGGACGACTGGTAGTAGTGCCATATTTAGTGACGCGATCGCCCGAATCATTCTATGAGTTATTAGCTCAAGAACAAGTCACAGTTCTCAATCAAACACCCTCAGCCTTCCGCCAATTAATTCAAGCTGAACACTCAGGTGTCACTGCTGGGGAATTAAATTTACGCTTGGTAATTTTCGGTGGAGAAGCCTTAGAAATCAAGAGCTTACAGCCTTGGTTTGAGCGACATGGGGACACCTCACCCCAATTAGTGAATATGTACGGGATTACGGAAACCACTGTACACGTTACTTATCGCCCATTGAGCAAAGCCGATTTAAATCATACAGCCAGTGTCATTGGTCGTCCGATACCTGATTTACAGGTGTATGTGCTGGATGAATATAAAAAACCAGTACCAATTGGCGTTCCTGGTGAGATGTACGTTGGTGGGGAAGGCGTGACACGCGGCTATCTCCATCGTCCAAAACTGACAGATGAACGCTTTATTTGTGATCCTTTTAGCAACTACGACAAAGCGCGACTATATAAAACAGGGGACTTGGCGCGGTATTTGCCCAATGGCGAGTTAGAGTATTTAGGACGCATCGATAATCAAGTCAAGATTCGTGGTTTCCGCATTGAGTTGGGAGAAATTGAGGCATTACTGGCTTCTCACCCACATGTTTGGGAAAGTGTAGTGGTGGTGCGAGAGGATGAACCGGGGGATAAACGTCTTGTAGCTTACGTGGTATCGAATAAAGAACAATCTCTCACCGTTGCAGAACTACGTCGCTTCCTCACCGACCAACTACCAAGCTACATGGTGCCAAGTGCTTTTGTGATGCTGGAATCCTTATCCCTGACATCTAACGGTAAGGTAGATCGTCGCGCCTTACCTGCCCCAGAGTCGCGTGAGGGACTAGAGGTAAGTTTTGT
>CAZZYE010000297.1:0-8219 GCA_964658145.1 uncultured Stigonema sp. | reverse complement strand
CACCAGAAGATCTTACTCGACACGCTGCGTAAAGAAGAAGATGATGTGAATCTAGAAGATTTCCGCCAGGAGGGATGGGGGAAAACGCTTTGTGTGGAATCGGGAGGACCGGAACCTGGTGTAGGATGTACAGGTCGAGGCATCTTGACATCAATTGGGTTGCTGGAACAACTTGGTGCCTATGATGAAGAAGTTAGACTTGATTATACATTCTATGATGGTCTAGGTGAGGTGGTGTGCGGTGGATTTGTCATGCCAATTCGTGAACGCAAAGCTCAAGAAATTTACATCATCACCTCTGGGGAAATTATGGCAATGTATACCGCCAATAACATCTGCCGAAGCATTGAGAAGTATGCTCCTATAGGCGGTATACGTCTGGGAGGATTGATCTGCAACTCTCGCCAACTTGATCGGGAAAACGATCTGATCGAGGCTCTGGCAGAGCAATTGGGAACTCAAACGATCTACTCCATACCTAGAGACAACATGGTGCAACGAGCAGAGTTCCACCGCAAGACGGTGATTGAGTATGCTCCTGAGTGTGAACAGGCGCAGCACTATCGCAACCTGGCAACGGCGATCAACCAGAACACAAATTTTGTGATTCCAAAACCTATGTCTAACGATCGCTTTGAGAAACTGCTGGTAAAGTTTGGGTTGTTTGACTAGTGCAATTCGTCAGTCGTTGTAGAGACGCGATATATCGCGTCTCTACAGGAGTCTTGCTTGTTTTCACCTGTTTCTAACTGTCTGGTTATTTCTGCCGCGCTGTACTAGAACGATTCGGCGTTCTGAACCACAGCAAAATTTGTAAAACTCATTGAAGGAGTAAGACTTATTATGTTAACCGAAGAGGTTTTAATCCAGAAATTTACCACCGTGGTCGAGGATCGCTGTCCCAACCTCGGTGAATTGCTTCAGTACTGCCATGTCGAACTCGTAAACTTCTGCTGGAGCAAGCCCTCAAAACTTTTTCAATATTTTGCCGTATACTCCCCCGATGTGCTGTTTGCCTCAGTCAATGCTTACAAAAACATTCTCAGAGGCGTTGCCAACAACCTAGGGATACCGGAAGCTGTTTGCATGAACGCCACACGCATTATCCGCGATCCTGGCTCAACGTTGAAGCAAAAGAACCCCATTCTGTGGTTGGAACTCAATTGGGTGGTGATACCAACCAATGAAGGCGATTGGCATGTAGATGAGGACTTACCGCCGATAAATTAGCGGATTATCATTCATCCGATCGCCAAACAGTATCCATAATAGCAAGTATTTTAGCAAACTGTATGCTAAGCTTGCGTTAGAATCATCAAAATTGTCAACGCATTAATCAAGTATTCCAACAGAAATGGTACACAGTAAAATACTTTTCTATTGCTCCAACAGATTAAGTTTGTCCGCTGCGGCTTCTTGTAAGGGAGATATACAGCCTCATGAAGCTGGATGTGAATATTTGCAACAACGTCAAGTCAATTAGAACTCGTTTGGGCATGAGTCAGCAAGATTTGGCTAATATAGCTGGCGTCACCCGTCAAACTATTGGTGGTTTGGAATCGGGACAATATGCTCCTTCTGTTGCCATTAGCCTGCGTTTAGCCAAGGCGCTTGGCTGCCAAGTCGAGGAGTTATTCTGGCTAGAGAAAGATTTACCCGAAGTTGAGGCAGTTCTTGCCAAACCAGTCAAGAGTGGAGATAAATTGCGAGTTAGTCTAGCGCGGGTAGGGGGTCAATGGATAGCTTATCCCCTCGTTGGGAACGATGCTTTTCGCATGGAAATGATTCCGGCTGATGGTGAGGCAGTTGGGGTAGTGAGGCAGTCCGGACGTCTTGGTGGTTTCCCCAATGAGGAACTGCCGTCCAAGTTAACTGACATAAGCAAACTGTCTCACCCTCCGGGTGAAGCACACAGTCAGACAGGTACAAAAGTCCTGGTTCGACTTCTTGATGATCTGGACAAATTGTATAATACAGTTGTGATTGCTGGTTGTACGCCTGTGATTTCCCTCTTAGCAAGAGCGACTGAACGTTGGCATCCGCAACTGCGAGTTCATTATCATTTCGCCAACAGCATGGCAGCATTGCGTAGTCTCTGCCGAGGTGAAGTTCACATTGCAGGGATGCACCTGTACGATCCGCAAACTGGGGAATATAACATTCCCTTTGTGCGCGAAGCCTTAACAGGTGGTCAAGGTGCCGTCTTGATCGCACTTGGAGTTTGGGAAGAAGGACTCTTAGTCCCACCTGGAAACCCAATGGGAATCAAAGCTGTTACCGACTTGGTAAAATTAGGCATAAGTATTGTCAACCGTGAACCTGGTTCCGGCAGTCGTATGCTTTTGGAACGCAAATTGGGAGAGTCAGGGGTATCATTGCATACTGTTAAAGGATTTGACCATGTCGTCTACAGTCATCAAGAAGTCGCTCAATCTGTAGTTTCAGGAATTGCCGGTGCTGGCATCAGTACGGCATCCGTGGCTGCTGCCTTTGGGTTGGGATTTATCTCCCTGCATCGAGCGCAATACGATTTGGTAATTCTCAAGGAATACTTGGAAGAAACACCAGTACAGCAGTTGCTCAGTACCTTGGAACATCGGCTAGTTAAATCGCAATTAGAGATTCTTGGCGGCTATGACGTCAGCAAGATTGGAAAAGTTGTAGCGAATATTGAGGGTGGAGTGTCAGGAAGTCTCAAGCAAATCAAAATTACACAACAGATTAGCTGATCGTAAATCATAACTTTACTATGAACAACCATCCTATTCAAATTAACGATACGACCTTGCGAGATGGCGAACAGGCAGCAGGGGTAGCTTTCAACGTTGAGGAAAAAATTGCGATCGCCACGTTTCTTGATTCCATTGGTGTTCAGGAACTGGAAATTGGCGTTCCCGCAATGGGGCACGAAGAAGCAGAGTCGATCCGAACCATTGCCAATCTGGGATTAAACGCCAAATTACTTGGTTGGAACCGTGCTAACTTGTCCGATATTCAAGCATCGCTTGATTGTGGTTTGCAGCGGGTGCATGTTTCCGTTCCCGTCTCGGAAATTCAGATTGCCGCAAAGTTTGGGGGTCAGCGGCAGGTGATGCTAGACCGACTGCGGGATGCGATTAATTTCGCCTGCGATCGCGGTTTATCTGTCTCCGTTGGCGGAGAAGATTCCTCTAGAGCCGATGCATCTTTTCTATTGGATGTCGTGCTCTTGGCTCAAGAATGGGGAGCTTTCCGGTTTCGTTTCTGTGACACTGTAGGAATCCTTGATCCTCTGACCACTTACAGCAAAGTTCGCTCCATTGTCCATCACCTATCCATTCCCGTTGAAATGCACACGCACGATGACTTAGGACTGGCAATGGCAAACTCGCTGGCTGGTATTGAAGCCGGAGCGACATCAGTCAACACCACGGTAAACGGGATGGGCGAACGGGCAGGTAATGTGCCGCTCGAAGAAGTCGTGATGGCACTGAAACAGATCTATGGCATCGAAATGGGCATTGATACAAAACGGCTGCTGGAACTATCACGGTTAGTTGCCAAAGCTGCTAACTATTCGGTTCCTCCTTGGAAAGCGATCGTGGGTGAAAATACCTTCGCACACGAATCGGGCATTCATGCTCACGGTGTGCTGCAAAATCCAGCTACCTACGAAGCGTTTGCGCCAGAAGATGTTGGTTGGGAACGTCGCTTGGTTGTAGGGAAACATTCTGGTCGCCATCTGGTGTTTAGTGTACTGCAACAAAATGGAATTACGCTTAGTCAGCCAGAAATTCAATCAGTGCTGGATGCTGTGCGCCATCTGTCAGTAAAAATCAAGCGCAGTCTCACAGTTGAAGAACTCTTGAGTTTAGTTCCTCAAGGGTGAAAGCACAACCACAATATTCACAGGTTGCGTTATGCTTTTACTCATCAATACGTCAGTTCGCTTCAGTCAGTTTGACCACATAAAACTTGAATCAAAAGTGAAGTTGGTTAAGAACTTATAACAATTCTGTCCCTTTTTGGCGCTCGCGATTGTACCAACTGCTAACATATTACTAAAATAGTTGGTAGTTAGCGATGCCGAGAAAACAGCAAGGATGGATTACCTTTCAATGCTCACGAGAAGAGATGGAACTTCTGGAAGATTACTGCCAGCAGTCTCAACGGACAAAGACTGATGTGCTGCGATCGCTGGTACGCAGCCTCGAACCACGATTACCAAAACAGCACGATCGGCAGTTTGATTTTGGCTCTCGAAATCTCTAAGTATTTTGAGCAGTGGTAAAGATATTCCTCAATACAACCCTCCCCATCCACAGGTTTCCTTGATAGAGCTAAGGGCTATCCACTTTTATCAGTAAATTAGCTCCCTTCTCTCTGTGCCTATTCCAAGTCTTGTGTTCGTTGATAGTTTCTCTGAAATCGTAAACAAGCGTTGAAGTTCAAAAGTTAACTATGACTAATCCTACAGAACTACTGCGATCGCGCTATGGTGAGATTCCCTTCAATTACGAGATTGACTGGAACGACTCTCTAGAAACACTACTATCTCATCGTTCATTTCGGTCTTATCTATCTGACCCTCTACCGCCAGGAACTCTAGAGTGGCTGGTTGCAGCTGCTCAATCTGCTGCTAGTTCAGCTAATATGCAAACCTGGAGTGTGGTAGCGATTGAAGATCGAGAGCGCAAAGCAGAATTGTGCAAGCTGGCTAATGACCAAGCATTCATTAACCAGGCTCCTGTCTTTTTAGTTTGGTTAGCAGATTTAGGTCGTTTAGCTTATGTTGCTGACAGTCGGGGACTACCTCATGTTGCTCTAGATTACTTAGAACTGTTGATTAAAGGAATAGTCGATGCCTCAGTGGCAGCGCAAAATGCAACTATAGCTGCAGAATCTGTTGGTTTGGGAACTGTATATGTTGGCGCAATACGCAAAAGCACACAAGAGGTAGCAACACTACTAAATTTGCCACCTTTTGTGTTTCCTGTATTTGGGTTGTGTGTGGGTTATCCAAATTCTGAGAGCCAACCGGCTATTAAGCCACGGTTGCCCCAGTCAGCTGTACTGCACCGGGAAACTTATAAATTGGCAGAGCAAGGTGAGGCGATCGCTCATTACAACGATATCATGAAAGAATTCTATTCTCAACAAAAGATGAATGTTGCTGGTGATTGGTCGGAAAACTCAGCCCAGCGGATTGCAACTTTAGACTATTTAAAAGGATGCAAGTACTTGCGTGATGCTCTCCATAACTTTGGCTTCAAGTTACTGTAATATGCCTCAAGTAGCGCAGTCAAAAGCAGCTGATTTAAGCATTCTCACATCTTGCACCAGTTGCAATAAGGCTATTTTTGTAGGGTGGGCATTGCCCACCATTGACCTGGTGGGCCTATTTTTACGTTGGTGGTCAGTGCCCACCCTACACGAACTATCGAATGGTGCAAGATATCAGCATTCCAACAAGCTTGATCTTTCAAAAAGGATCTGACATGTGAGAATCGCTCTAAATACGGTTCGGTTAGGGGTTGTTTGTAAAAATTTCACATGTGTAGAGACGCGACGCCCTTCGGGTGACGCTCGTTCCGACGCCGGAGTACCGGAAGATCGCAACGCTTACGCTACCGCAACGCTTACGCCAGTTGCCTACGGAGGGAAACACTCGTGTCGGCGCACGCTCACTCACCAGTCGCCTACGGCGGGAAACACTCGTGTCGGCGCTTACGCTCAAATTTCGCGTTTCTACAAAGGTTATCGGCTTTACAAATATCTTATCCGAACCGTATTAGAATCGCTCTCATGATGAGAATTGCTGACTAAAGATGTAAAGTTAAACCGCAAACCTGAAAGGAGCATAAAACAATGAATGCTTTGTCTACCAAAGACCTCAACAAATTACGCTCTCAAAGCAAAATAATCGCTAACCGAGTTGAGATTTTCATAGAAACTTACTTATCAGAAGCCACACCTGATGAGAATCTGAACAACGGAGCCTTAGAAGAAATCATTAATGCTGTAAATACCTTAGCAACTACAGCATCCAAGATGAAAACTGCAAGTAACCGTACATAACCCAATACGCTTGGTGTTAGGGGTGAACAGTGGGAATTTCTGCTGTGTAGAGATGTTGCATTGCAACGTCTCTACAAAGGTTAGTTGAAGAGGAGACGAGGAAACGGAGACACCCCGTCATCTACTCATTAAAAGTGATACTGCACTTAATCAGAAAAAACTTAATTATTGTCCAATACGCTTCAGTTAAGGCTTTGATCCCCCCTAACTGACATCTTGCACCTCCCTTGTGGAAGGGGTAGGTGGGCAGTGCCCACCCTACGAATTCATAAGCTTTTTCGGCTTTGATTTTCGCAACATTCTTAGTGGTGCAAGATATGAGTTAAGGAACTAGTAACCAGTAAGCTGGGTTTTAGGGGGTAACCCACTCCTTAGAAAGTGTCGGCAGAGGAGTCGCACTGGTCACTTGTGAGCCATTCATCAGCCAAACGGAGTTCTCTCCCGTGTCGTAATTGCGCCAGGTGATGTCGGTCTTGCCATCACCGTTGTAATCGCCAACGCTAGGCTGCCAGCTTGAACCAAGTGTTGGGAGCGCAGTCGCACTGCTAACTTTCCCACCATTCATCAGCCAAACGGAGTTCTCACCCGTTGAATTATTGCGCCAGAGGACGTCGGTCTTGCCATCGCCGTTGAAATCGCCAATGACAGGTTTCCAGGCTGTGCTAAGAGTTGGTAGAGCAGACTCAGAGGGGGTCGTGCCATTCATTAACCAAACTTTGTTCTCACCCGTGTCCTTATTGCGCCAGAGGATGTCGCTGGTCAAACCGCCGTTGAAATCAGCAATGGTAGGTTGCCAGGATGTGCTAAGTGTTGGCAGCGAAGCCCCAGTCGGTTTCCCACCATTCATCAACCAAATAGCGTTCTCACCTGTGTTCTGATTGCGCCAAAGGATGTCGGTCGTGCCGTTGCCCTTAAAACTGCCAAGGCTGGGTGTCCAGGCAGCGTCAAGTGTTGGCAGCGCAGTCCCGGTCGCTTTCGTACCATTCATCGTCCAAAGGGCATCCTCACCCGTTTTCGTATTGCGCCAAAAGATGTCGGTATTGCGACCGCCGCTGAAATTGCCAATGCTGGGTGTCCAAGCAGGGTCAAGTGTTGGGAGCGCGGCTTGAGAGGCAATTTTTGTGCCATCCATGAGCAAAACATCGTTTTCGCCCGTTTGAGTATTGCGCAACAGGAAGTCAGTCTTGCCATCGCCGTTGAAATCAGCAATCCTATAATCCCACTCTGAACCCAGTTTCGGAAGATTTGCTGCAGTGGTAACTTTTGTCCCATCCATCAGCCAAATGGTGTTGTCACCCGTTTGAACGTTATGCCAGACTTTGTCGGTCTTGCCATCACCGTTGAAATCGGGAAAAACTGCGGGACTAGTGAGAAAGGGATTGGGATTAGGGTTGGCTGTAGCCAGAAATTGTGCCGTCATCGATTCATTTTGTAGTGATGATGACGAACTCCCAAAGTTCAAAGAAGTACTTAAATCATCTAGTAGTGATGAGAAGGAACTCCCAAAGTTCCAAGAATTATTTAAATCATCAAGCGGGTTGGTAAAACTATTTGAAAGTTGAAGAGATGGGAATCCATTATAACCTGTATAACCTGTTGATAAGCTCAAGGGATTTCCTGATGAGGAGAACATGATTTTTTTTTTGCGTTCTTTGTCATAAACCTTTTAACTGGTTTTACAAGATGATTTCAAGTGTCAGATAAGAACATTTATACTGGCTTAATATTTTTTTAATAAACAAAAAAGTTAGGCATTAACATTTATAATGTTCTAATTATTTCATGAAAATAATCAAGTTTTCTTATATATACATTAGTAATAAAATTGTTATTCAATAACATTTTTTCACTATTTACTCCCTTTTTAATCGAAAAATATTTTGTAGTGTGAGTTAAAATAATAGGACTTACGCACTGTACAAATTGAACATCATGTGTGTTAACAGATAATGGTCGTTTCAGACTTGTAGGGGCGAACGGCCGTTCGCCCCTACCACACTAAGGGCATGGCGATCGCGCTCTTGATTTAAAAAATCAAACGTTGAGGCGCTAGAAATACTTACCTATGCCTAATGATTTCTGTCAACTGATATTTTGCACCATTCTCTGTAGAGACGTTGCATTGCAACGTCTCTACACGCATGGATTTTTCACGAATTACC
>CAZZYE010000296.1:0-8238 GCA_964658145.1 uncultured Stigonema sp. | reverse complement strand
GAGCGAGGGCGGGGTGAGGGTTCATATAATAAGTCATTAACCGGACATGATATCAGCCATCTTAACGAGAAGACAATCGCTAAAATGAAGCTACGCCCTTGGGAAGATTAATTATGTCCACCTTAGAATTTCAAGCCAAAGTTGAGAATGGAATCATCGTTGTCCCTGAAAAGTATAAGCAAGAGTTGGCAGAGGCTAGCACTGTCAAGATTGTTGTATTAAAACAGCCTAAAAAACAAACCATGCAATTTGATATCATGGATGAGCTAGCACAAAAGCCTGTCTTAGTGCCAGGAATTCGCTCTATCACCCGTGAAGAAATGCATGAGCGGTATCTATCCCAAAAAAAGCTTGTATGCCTGATTCTGGCTTTCATCCCAATAACTAAGCTTGAGCGTATCGAGAAATGCCTGCCACTCCTCCATCTCGTGGGGGGGCACCTGCATCCCCACGACAATTCGTCCGTAGTCTGAGCCGTTGTTGCGGTAATGAAAGAGGCTGATATTCCAGTCGGGACTCATAGAATCGACAAACTTCATTAATGCGCCGGGACGTTCGGGAAACTCAAAACGATAAAGCAATTCATTGTGGGCGAGGGGAGAGTGTCCACCAACCATGTGCCGCAGATGCAATTTCGTCAGTTCGTCATCCGTCAAGTCAATGGTTTTGAACCCATTAGCTTCAAACGTTTCAACCATCTTTGCGGCGTCGGCAAGGTTTTGAACTTGCACACCCACAAAAATATGGGCTTCTTTTTCAGCGGCAATGCGATAATTAAACTCCGTCAAATTGCGTTTGCCAATACCTTCACAAAACTTGCGGAGACTACCCCGTTCTTCGGGAATCGTGACGGCAAAAATAGCTTCGCGGTGTTCACCCAACTCTGCTCGTTCTGCCACAAACCGGAGGCGATCAAAGTTCATGTTCGCACCGCAGGCAATGGCAATTAACGTTTGTCCCTGGATTTGCTCCCGTTCTACGTAGGCTTTGGCAGCGGCGATCGCTAAGGCACCTGCTGGTTCCAAAATCGATCGCGTATCCTCAAACACGTCTTTAATTGCGGCACAAGTGTCATCCGTATCGACTAGAATGATGTCATCCACATACTTCTGACACAGACGGAAGGTTTCTTCACCCACTTGTCGCACTGCAACCCCGTCTGCAAATAAACCCACATGGGATAAGCGCACTCGATGTCCGGCTTTCAGCGATTGAGACATGGCGTCGGCGTCCACCGGCTCAACGCCAATGATCTTGATTTCGGGACGCAAGCGTTTCACGTATGCCGCAATTCCAGAAATCAATCCCCCACCCCCAATTGCCACAAAAATGGCATGGATGGGTTGCTGGTATTGCCGCAAAATTTCCATCCCGATGGTTCCCTGTCCGGCAATTACATCCGGATCGTCAAAGGGGTGAATAAAAGTCAAGCCTTTTTCTGCCTCAAGTTGACGGGCATAAGCATAGGCATCATCGTAAGTATCCCCAGACAACACGACCTTTCCACCCCTAGATCTGACCGCATCTACTTTGACTTGGGGGGTGGTTACCGGCATGACGATAATCGCTTGTGTTCCTAGCCGACTTGCACCGAGGGCAACTCCTTGAGCATGATTCCCGGCAGACGCGGTAATCACACCCTGTGCCAGCACATCAGGCGGTAGTTTCGCCATCTTGTTGTAAGCACCCCGCAGCTTAAAGGAAAATACTGATTGCATATCCTCCCGCTTGAGCAGGAGTTGATTATTCAATCGTACAGACAGATTCGGGGCATACTCCAGTGGAGTTTCTTGGGCAACATCGTATACACGGGCAGTCAGGATTCGTTCGAGGTAGTCAGAATGCATGGGGTCAACAGGTTCGCAAATGCCGGATGGAGGATAATTTTACACCTAAACAAGGCGTCCGACAGGTAGTCCCCGAAAGTTTTGGGTCTAATCGCGTTTCCTGCCATGTGTCCTCAAAGTAGAAATTAATTAGGTAGCAGGAATCAGTGCTTTAACTTCAATAATGCACAAAAATCAGTAGCATTCCCTAATACCGTGCTATATAGTAATCAATTTGCCTTATACAGAAAAGCTATAATTTCTAATTTCGCCTAGTATTCTAATAGATAGGTTGTGGTCTTTCCCTTTCTTGGAGCAATGGCTCATTCGCCTGTTTATCCAAGTGCTGTGCCGTTAACAATGCTTTCCAATCAGCTTTGAATTGCAGATCATTAGGACGGGAAGAAAGCAACTGAGCTAAAGTGGCAAGGCTATCATGCCAAATGCCAGCTTGTGCATAAACATTTACACGCTCTTGAAGGGTAGCATCCTTTAACTTTGTCATTAGTTGCGGTTGGGGTAGAATGCGTTTAATTGCACCATCCACAACCTGATCTTCGGAACGTTGTTTAGGATTGCAAATGACAGAGAAGAACCAATGATACTCCTTACCTACCTCAAGGGTTGCTGCTTTCAGGGGAAAACCGACAACTCCAGCTATGCCAGTTGGCTTGTAGGTTTGCTTAACGGCTCTTTGATCTTGAGCCTGCACAACCAGCTCTAGTTCTGGTGCAGAAGTTCGCGGAATATAGAAAAATAAGATCGGATTTTCTAATGTTGTTAACCCTACGTTAGATTGGGGAACTATAGCAGTCAGACGCTTATTCTCTGGTAAACAATTATTATTCAATCGCGCCCCGCCTGCTACCCGCCTACCAGGTACTCCTAGACCAATCGGTGCATTAAATGTTATTCGAGCTTCTGCGGTGGTCAAAGGAATGAGGAATGATAATCCCAAAATTGGCGATAAAAGTTTTGTCACCAGTCTCTGTTGTGCAAGGATCTTCATAAGGTAAGGCGGCAGCGAAAACCTCATTTATATAAGGCATATTAAGGAGGAGCCACTCCCTGGATACTTGGTTTACACTATCATTATAGTATGAATTTATCTATATATCTATAATAGATAATAAAATATCATACTACTGCTTTTTGCCTACTCATGGTAAAGATTAATCAATAGTAGTTCATGAAACTACTGTTTAACGATGAAGGTGACGTGGGATCAGTGCTTTAACTTCAATAAGGCATAAAAAAATAGCATACCCTAATATCTTGGTATATATAAGCCAAAACAGATGATTAGTCAAGTTTCCGAAAAAAAGATGCATATTGTTAGGTGGCTACTGGCAATCGGCTGGCTGACACTGATCTTTTCTTTATTTTACGATCCAATTTCACCTTGGTTGACAGACCCCAGTCATCTCATCAGTCCTTTTCATCTTCATCCTGAGAAGTGCGTCAAACTTCAGTCCGTATGTTTACCACAACAGCCATATGGTATGGGGGCAAGTATCTTTTGGTCAATGGTGATCCCCATAGCAATCATGATTTTGCTGGTGTTTGGTCATGAATTTTGGCGGCGGATTTGTCCATTGTCTTTCTTGTCCCAAATTCCTCGGGCACTGGGAATTCAACGCAAGCGCAAAATCGTTAACCCAGACACTCTGAGCCTTCGTTACGAATTGGCTGGGGTAGAGAAAGAGTCTTGGCTGGGTCGCAATTACCTATTCCTGCAATTTGGTCTGTTATACTTGGGGTTGAATTTCCGAATTCTCTTTGTTAATAGCGATCGCACAGCATTAGGGTTTTTCCTGCTATTTACCATCGCTTCAGCCATTAGTGTCGGCTTTCTCTTCAATGGGAAAAGCTGGTGTCAGTACTTTTGCCCAATGGCACCTGTACAAATGTTTTTCACAGGTCCACGGGGCTTGCTGGGAAGTGACGCTCATCTCAAACCACCACAAAGCATCACCCAGTCCACCTGTAGAACTGTCGATAGTTCTGGTCAAGAGAAGAGTGCTTGTGTGAGTTGTCAATCTCCTTGTATAGACATTGACGCAGAGCGTTCCTACTGGGAAGGAATCACAATATCTGACCAGAAGCTCGTCTTCTATAGTTACTTCGGTCTGATGCTAGGATTTCATGTCTACTACAGATTTTACTCCGGCAACTGGGAATACTATTACTCTGGTGTATGGAGCCATGAATCTGGGCAGTTAAGCACACTCTTCAACCCAGGATTTTACATCTTTAATCACCCAATTCCCATTCCCAAGTTAATTGCAGCTCCCCTCACCCTCGCTGTTTTTTGCGCTGCTAGCCATTATAT
The DNA here is from genome assembly GCA_964658145.1 of uncultured Stigonema sp. Taxonomy (GTDB): domain Bacteria; phylum Cyanobacteriota; class Cyanobacteriia; order Cyanobacteriales; family Nostocaceae; genus Stigonema. Next base: position 4,080 of record CAZZYE010000296.1, on the reverse strand, counting down.
ATGTGTAGCTATAGAAAAAGCATATAAAGCTGAACTGAAAAAGAAAAACAAATACCTGAATGAGGAACAAGTTCTGCACGTCTGTTTTGTTTTGTGTACCTTTGTATCCTTTAACGTCTACTTTATTTTTGGTGGTCGCTCTAATTTGAACTTACTGCCAAATTGGGCTATCCTCACATTCAACGCGTTGATCGTGGTAGTTAGCAGCATGTGGCTGTATCGGAGCTTGGAGCGTAGTAAAGAGCGTTATTCCCGTGAAAGTCTAGCAAGTAGTTTGCGTCGGCAGTTGAACAAGTTACCAGTAGACTGGTCAAAGTTGCTTGAAGGACATTCATTGCAAGACCTGATGGCAGATGAGGTATACGTTCTGGCGAAGGTAGTGCCTGGTTTTAACCATGTAGACCGAGTGCAAGTTTATAAAGGAGTTTTGCGCGAAGCCTTAGAAGAAGGAAATGTGGGTTCTGCGGAGAGTTTGGAAGTTCTCAAGGATCTGCGTCAGGGATTGAACGTAACTGATGAGGAGCATTACTCTGGCTTAGGGGAACTCGGGGTGGAAGATCCAACCTTACTCAATCCGCAAAAGCAACTAAGCCGCGAAAATAAATTGCGGATCGAGGGCTATCGGCGTGCATTAGAGTTACTGATCCTGGATCTGGTGGAAAGTGGCACACCTTTGCAAGAGGCGATCAAGCGCAAGCAAAAGCAAATCCTGGCATTAAGACAGGAGTATGCCATTACCGCTGATGAACAGGAAAAAGTCTTAGCTGAGATGTTTAATCAAGAAGGTCCACTGTTGCAGACAGCCGAAACGCTATTAGCTAAGTTGCAAGACTTGGCTGTGCGTGTTCAAATACTGTACAACACAGTACCAAACCCGCAAGCACCTGTTTATGTTTTGCTGCGACTCGTCGTGCAGGAGAAGGAAAAACTGATTACCACCCAGTTATTGCGCATCCTAGAAATGCTGGGGGACTCTCCTGAAGCTCTCAACATTGCTCGTTCAACAGGCGTATTGGCGGCAACTGTCGTCGAAGAAATTTTGCGGTCTAACGATCAGCAGTTAAGATGGCACTCGCGTTTGAGTAGAAGAATCATCACTTCATTACGACAAAAAGACCAGCTAACTCAGCCTTTGTCATCATCAGCTGGAGTTGTCAATCAATTAGATGGTCAGCAGATATTTCGTTCAGAGGCAATTAATGATGTCCTGCTCGCACTCTTACAAGACTTAGATCCCCTAGTGCAAGCTGCCAGTCTTTATGCCCTGCATCAGTTGAATCCTTCTGTTAGCTTCCAGCAAGCGCGTCAGGTGCTGTTCGCCAAGCAAAATAAAGATTGGCTCGTACAGGAAACAGCTCAAAGAATTCTCGGTCATGGTCAGCACCAGAATGAGCATGCTAATGTACCGACTCTAATTGCTCAGGTCAGAGCATTGGGACGCACAGAAAGGCGGATTTTCCAGCAACCGACAATTCGAGTGGGACGAGGACACGAAAACGATATCGTTATTTTGGATAACCGTGTTTCCCGAGAGCACGCCATATTCTATATGGATGAAAAAGGAATCCGTGTTAAAGATTTGGGAAGCAGCAATGGTCTACGCATTGGTCAGGAACATATTCACTACCAAGACAAGCAACTGAAACAGGGAGATATTGTTCGCTTTAGCAGTGGAGATGAGTTGGTCATTCTCGTGCAGTGGGAAAAGCGACCCCTGCAGGAAGAGACAATTACAGAATCTGTAGGAACCCTAGAAAAGCTGTTTTGGCTTTATAACAGCAGCTTCTTCCATGGGCTAAAGGCAAATGCTTTAATTGAACTTGCTCGCAACGCCAACGTGCGGGTTTATGGTCCGCAACAGGAAATCTGCAAAATCGGAACACCTGCTGTTGAAGTGATAGTCCTCATTGATGGCGAGGTAATGATACTTGCAGACAATACAGGGAAGGATCAGACTATGTTGCCAGGGCAAACTATCGGTGAACTAGAAGTGTTAACTCACAGTTATTATACAGCCACAGTAGTAGCAGCGGTCAGGACTCGGGCTTTAGGTATTAAAGCACAAGATTTTGAAGCAGTGCTTTCACAAGACCCAGTACTGGCAAGGAATCTCTTAGAAATCATCAGTACTCGCCTCCAAGAAAGTCTAGGGCAGACAGCAGCTATTACTCAAACCTAACATAATAGTCTTAGTTACAAAAAACACATGTAAGATCAGTAAAATTAATGAATAAGAAAGTCAAAATGCTATACAAATCTCTACGCTAAAATAGCAGATACTTGCATTTTAAAAAAGTAGAAATACCATCATAATGGAGTTGATAGCTATTGAATACACTCTCTCGCTGATAAACGTCGATGGGAATGGACTTAAGCTATTAGTCCGGCAATTAATTTCTCTAACCGAACTCAACTCCTTGATGGAACCTCAAACAAATTTGATATTATTTGATATTATTTGTGCTTATTTTCCGTAGTTGTCCTTACCTAGATTGTAGATTCTGATGGGAACCCAGGCATTGCGGCGAATGGAAAAGCCGTAGTTCCTAGTGTGGGTGTCACTCCAATTGTGAGATAGAGGTGTTGCACAAGTTAATTAATATTCTTGGATGGAAATGGGTATGATTAGAATCAATGTAATCGATCCACAGAAGCAAGACCAGCAGCAATTCGTAGACTTAAAACCAGAAACCAAGCTCAATCAGGAGTGCCTTATCGGTCGCTTGTCAAACTGTGATTTAGCTCTAGACAGCGCTGAAGTCAGCCGGATGCATGGTAAAATTTACGAGAGAAATGGGAATTATTATTTTGCTGACCTTGCAAGCAGCTGTGGTTCCCGGATTAATGGCGAAAATGCCCAAATCAATCAGGATTATCTCCTCAAACCCGACGACATGATTCAAATCGGTAGGTTTGTCTTGGTGATTTCACAAATTAGTTTAGAGGAGGACATAACAGAACTTGAATTAGAAAAAAACGGCATAGAAGAAATCACCACTCGCCAGAACAACACTCAAGCGATCGCCTCTCCCCTAGAATATATGCCAGTAGCGATCGTAGAACCATCCCAGATGGAACGCTGGTCCAACGGAGAATTAACGGTTCGCTGCTTAGGTGTAATCAATGAAACACATGATGTAAAAACCTTTCGCTTTGTGGCAGATCCTCCAGTGTTGTTCGCTTACAAGCCAGGTCAGTTTGTCACCCTCGATTTGGAAATTAATGGCGAACAGGTATCGCGTTCCTACTGCATCTCATCAACCCCCTCACGTCCCCATACCTTAGAAATCACTGTCAAACGTCTCCCGCCTCCCCCTGGTTCTGAATCTAAGATACCACAGGGTCTATTTTCTAACTGGCTGCACGACAACGTTACAGTCGGCAGTACAATCAAGATCAATGGACCGATGGGAAAGTTTACCTGCTTCGCCAACCCCTGCCAAAAACTGTTGTTGATCTCAGCAGGCAGCGGCATCACACCTATGATGTCTATGTCTCGCTGGCTATGTGACACGGTCGCTAATTGCGATATTATCTTTTTCCACTGCGCCCGCACCCCCCATGATATCATTTTCCGGCAGGAACTAGAGCTGATGTCAGCACAGCATCCAAATTTTCATCTGGCGGTTTCCACGACTCGCAAAGAACTTGGTCATAGTTGGCTGAGTCTAACTGGCAGGCTGAATGCAGCCATGCTACAAGTTGTAGCGCCTGATTTTCGCGAACGGAGTGTGTATGTCTGCGGACCAGATGCCTTTATGGAAAATATCAACCTGATGCTGGAAGATCTCGACTTCCCCATGCATAACTACTATGAGGAAAGCTTTGGACCGCCAAGGAAGAAGTTCCAATCTGCTGTGCCCAAACAAAAGGCTGCGGCTAACAGCACAACTCAAAACCTCACTCGTCATGTTCAGCAAGGCTTGAAACAGATATTCATAAATTTGCCAACAGAAACTCTTCCTGAGTCAGATGTGGATAGACCAGCCACCAGTGCACCAGTTGCCACACAAACTCGCACCTTGCCAAACTCAACGTCCTCGAGCCAAATTGCTGTAGTTTTTTCTAAGTCAGGGCATG
>CAZZYE010000295.1:0-8252 GCA_964658145.1 uncultured Stigonema sp. | reverse complement strand
CCCCGCTTTCCCTAGCAGAAAAAGAACATTTGCTCACTCGTGCTGCCATTCCGTATCGCGATCCAGAATTGAGCGATCCTGCTGATATCATAGTGAGGCGGCGTCAGCTAGAGCAACAAGCCTGTTCCCTAGAGCCTACCTCACATTGGCGAAAACGGTGGCTCTGCAAAAATGAACAGGAGTCAAAATTCGGCAGTGCGTTGGTTCCTGGCTCCTGAACGGCAGTTTGCAAGGGTATTGAAAACCTGACATCGAGGAGATCCAACGGGAAAGCCTGAATGCAACTTCTCTCCGCCTTCAGAACCGCAGTTTTTTACGTGCGGAAACACTCGGACGTACTGACAACATGCAACTGGCTCCTCCTGACTTTTTTTTATCCAGATAAAATAAATGTAAAATTTCTTACCTGTTTTTTACTTTTTTTCGCAAATCGTGGGTTAATAAGTTTTTGTGTTCTTAATCACTTAAGCTAGAAGTAAGTCGTCACTGCTACCCAGACTTGACGTCGCTTTCATAATTTTCATAACTTATAGTGGTAAAACACGTAGGTACTTAACCCAAAGTCAAAACTTTAAACTAAAAAGCTCCTACTTCAATTATAAAGCAAGTCAGATACTTTCTTCACTAATATGTTAATAAATATCCGTAAAAAACCTGAATGAAAATTTGTAAAAATTGTCCATATTAGAATGATAAACATTAAAACTTTGCCACAAGATTTACTATGTTATAGACGAAACAAATAAAAGAAGGAATGCTAGGTGCAAAAAAGACATCAAGCTAGATTATGCGTTAAGCTGGTGAAAAACAAGACTTGAATGCAGTCAAGTCCTAAACTAGTTTTTCAAAATTGACACTTTTAACTGTTTTTTAAATTGGAGTGCCTTTGTGGTGCAATGGAAATCCAAGTATACAGGGTCTACCGAACAAGTGGCTAGTGGGCAAACCACCCCAAACAAAACTAATCATATCGATTCAAATCATGCCTTAGCATTGCAAAATGCAGAAGGTTATTCTTTGGATAATAATAAACATGGTCTAACGTTTGAAAAGACTGAAGTCGCGCCTTCTTTGATGAACCTTAGTGTTAATCCTACTTACAATTCATTGGTCTCTGGAACGCTACAAGTCCTCGGTTCTACAGTGAATGGCTTTGATATAGATGTGCCGAAAGTTTTAGTAGTTGATGACCATGCTGCTAGTCGTATGACTGCTGTGGCTCTCCTGGCAATGGAAGGCTACGACGTGATCGAGGCAGACAGTGGTTCTACTGCTGTAGAACTTGTAAATCAAAAACAATTAGATTTAATTTTGTTGGATGTGATGATGCCAGGAATGGATGGGTTTGAAGTGTGTCAGTTACTCAAGCAGGACGAACACACCAGACTGATCCCAGTGATTTTCATTACCGCTTTAAACGATCGGCGATCGCGTATCAGGGGAATTGAAGTAGGGGCAGATGATTTTATTACCAAACCATTTGACCGTGTAGAACTGGCGGCGCGTGTAAAGTCTTTGGTGCGGCAGAAGCGTTTGAATGAAGATTTGGACCACGCCGAACAAGTGCTATTTTCCATTGCTGGGGCGATTGAAAGTCGCGATCCGAATACTGGCGACCACTGCGAACGCTTGGTGAGACTCGGAAAAGCTTTTGGTGAATACCTCAATTTCTCACGCATTCAAATACGGGATTTGATGTGGGGAGGTTATCTGCATGACATTGGTAAGGTAGGCATTCCTGATGCGGTGCTACTCAAGCGTGGCAAACTGACCCTCGAAGAGTGGGATATTATGAAACAGCATGTTTTGATTGGAGAAAAAATCTGCCAACCACTACGTAGCATGCGGGGTGTGATTCCCATCATTCGCCATCACCACGAACGTTGGAACGGATCGGGCTACCCTGATGGATTGATTGGGGATGATATTCCCTACCTGGCACAAGTGTTTCAGATGATTGATATTTATGATGCTCTGACAAGCGAACGACCTTATAAAAGAGCTTTTACTAGAGTTGAAGCGCTCTGTGTGATGGTGGAAGAAACCAACTCGGGTTGGCGCAATCCCAAACTAATGGAGCAGTTTGCAGAGTTTATTGCCTCCTACAAAGATTAGTATTTGTAGGCAAGTTTTATTTAGGGTTGCGAGAAGATCGGGCTGTATCATTATGAGCCTACACTCAAATTAGTCAGCGAATTAATAGCAGTTCACTCATAGCCAATAGCTAAGTATGGTAGTTGTAGCAATTCTAGCGGCGGGACGTGGAACAAGGATGAAATCAAACCTGCCCAAGGTCTTACATTCTTTGGGTGGGATGAAGCTCATCGAACGAGTTCTGGAGAGTGCAAGACCGCTTTCGCCTTCAAGGCAGATAGTGATTGTGGGATATCAGGGGGAGGAAGTGAAAGCAGCCATGCAGTCAATTCCCACTCTAGAGTTTGTCGAACAGACTGTGCAACTGGGGACAGGTCATGCTATTCAGCAATTACTCCCCTACTTAGAAGACTACACTGGGGATTTGCTGGTGTTATCTGGAGATGTGCCGTTGTTACGCACCCAAACCCTTAAACAACTGTTGCAAATTCATCAAGAACACCAAAACGCCGCCACTATCCTCACCGCGTACTTGAGCGATCCCAATGGTTACGGGCGCGTTTTTTGCGATCGTCAAAATATCCTACAACAAATCGTCGAAGACCGGGATTGCACTCCTACCCAAAAACAAAATTGCCGCATCAATGCTGGAATTTACTGCTTCCGCTGGCAGGATTTAGCAAAAGTTTTACCGCACTTGCAGACGAACAATGCCCAGAAAGAATACTATTTAACCGATGCTGTAAGTCAGTTGTCACCAGTTATGGCAGTAGATTTACAGGATTACCAGGAAATTCTCGGCATAAACGATCGCCTACAACTGGCAACAGCGTATGAGATTCTACAAAGGCGAATCAAAGAAAAATGGATGACCGCGGGTGTCACTCTCATAGACCCCGCCAGCATCACTATTGATGACACCGTAGAATTACAACCGGATGTTATTATTGAACCCCAAACTCACCTACGAGGCAATACGGTCATTCAGACAGGAAGCCGCATCGGACCTGGAAGTTTAATTGAAAATAGCCAGTTAGGTGAAAATGTTACAGCACTATATTCTGTGGTAAAGAATAGCATCGTACAAGCGGGAACTCAGATTGGTCCCTATGCCCATCTGCGCGGTCATGTGGAAGTGGGTGCTGGTTGTCGTGTGGGGAATTTTGTGGAATTGAAAAATACCAAGTTGGGTGATAAGACCAACGTTGCTCATTTGTCCTATTTGGGCGATACCACGGCAGGAAATCGCGTCAATATCGGTGCAGGTACAATTACTGCCAATTATGATGGTGTAAAAAAACACCGTACAATCATAGGTGATCGCACTGGTACAGGTTCTAATAGCGTTTTAATTGCCCCCGTAACCCTGGGAAATGATGTTTACGTAGCAGCTGGTTCCACAATTACAGAAGATGTCCCTAATGATTGTTTGGTGATTGCCCGTGTCCGCCAAGTAGTGAAACCAGGTTGGCGTTTGAAATCCACAAAAGAATAGTCTTGTTCATATAGGATTTAGCGGCAAAAGCATCTCACTTGTGTAAAATTTTGTACAAATACATTCGGATATGTAGATTTTCGTTTGTTATTTGTATACAAGTGTATTCCTAGTTTAAATGCTCCCCATCAATCATTATTGAACGAGAACCAGTTCCATGAAAATAGCTTAGGAAAGACAAGGCAAAAGGAAAAAATCTGGCGTTGCTTTCTTGAGGTATGAATCCGGATGTAGAGACGTAGCACTGCTACGTCTCTACAATGATTTTGGTCCGCACGTGAAATCATTCTCATACATGGAATCAGCAACGCCAAAAATCTTACCTTTTGCCTCTTTACTTTTTATTAGAAAAGGCAGCCGATGTCTGTACCTACAGGCATTTCCAAGGTATCACCAATCTTTTCTCCATTGTGGTAAGCAGCGAGGAGGGCTTCGCTAGTTTTACCCCAAGCGATCGCACCATGTGCATCAAGGGCGATCGCCCCAAAATCCCGGTTGTACTCGCTTGCTTCTACAAACGTGCGCTGCATAGCATCCTTAAGGGTCATACCATCGGTCACACGTATCACAATCCGTGGTGCTAAGCACTCATCAAGAATGTCTTCCCCAATTCCCGTGCAGCTAACAGCTGCATATTTTGTAGCATAATTTCCTGCTGGCATAGCAGAATCACTGACGCGACCAAGCCGCTCAAATCCCTTACCACCTGTGGAAGTGCCAGCAGCTAGCCTTCCATGAGTATCCAAAGCAACTACACCAATTGTGCCACGTCGGGCATTGCTGGTTTCTAGCAGTTCCTCTTCTGCTACTACCCCAGCCATTGCTCTTTTAAAATTGTCTTGACGCTCTTGGATCCACTCTTGCAATCGTAACTCAGTTAAACCGTTGTAGCTGGGAATTTGCAGTTCCCGCGCCAGTTCAGATGCGCCGAAATCTGACAGCACCCGGTCAGGGGAGTTCTGTAAAAATTGCGCCAACTCAATGGGATTTCTAACCCGCGAGACATTAATCACGCCACTAAAACTTTGAGCCGCACCATCCATCAAAGAAGCACTCATGCGGATTTGACCATCTGATTGCAGCACTGAACCAGTACCAGAATTAAAGCAGGGGTCATCTTCCAACATTTGACAACCCCGCACCACCGCTTCTTTGGCACTCACTCCCGATAGTAGTAAAGAATACACTTCTTCTACCACTGGATAGAGCGATCGGCGCACTGTCTCCATTCCTCCTTTACTTTTTAAGGAACTACCAGCTCCACCATGAATAATTAATTTAGGTTGTATTTTTAAATTCATCTGTCCTTTTTACTCTTTGCGTCTCAGTAAGGGTTTAATTTGTTTCATTTGTAGCTTCAGAACGCCGCCGACGGCAACGTTCTGAGCAGTATTTCACCTCGTTCCAACAATCTTCCCATTTCTTGCGCCAAGTAAAGGGGCGTTGACATACCGGACAGATTTTTGTAGGCAGGTCAGATTTAGAACGAGCACGTCTCATATTAATACTGTGCTTTCTTAGAGTTTGATTTCTGACATTTGGATTAGATAACCCAATGCTAGCAACGATCGTAGCTGTATATTGTGCATACTGAACACTTACGGAACTACGGAGATGAGGAGGGGTACAACTCGTCAAAAATTTACCAAAAGTAAGCGGCTGCACAATAAAATCACACTAACGGCAATAGCAAACGATTGACTACCCGACCATCTGGTAATTGATAGAAATGTAATTCTCCTCCAAGTTGTTGCATGAGGTTTTGGCAAATCAGCAAATGTAAACCTGGTGGTTGGTCAAGAGTGGAGGGAGCAAGCACATCTTTAAGAGTATCTTGATGTAGATCTGCTAGTAACTGTGGTTCAATAATGCCATTGTCTGTAATTGACACCTCTAGCAATGTCTGACGACAAGCCCCAACTCCAGTGGTCGCCGCAACCTGATCTAAGCGGCGACACCAAATGTCAATTCTTCCCACACCTGTAGAACGGTGACAAGCAGCAACCAACAATTCATAGAGAACTAATTCAATTTTCTGTAGGTCGCCAGCGATCGCTAGTGAGGAGTTAGGATAGCCTGAGGTTTGAACTTTGGGCAGGAGTGAGGAGTTGAATCCTAACTCCTCATCCTGCACTTGTTGTCCCAAACCATGCACACCTACCCACAGCTTTTTTTGTTTCACTAAATTTTCAACTCTTTCGAGCGATCGCTTCAGCAAACTGCTAATTGGCATTGTTTCCTGGTTAGTATGCAAGTGCCACTGCTCAAGTTTTAGCACTGCAGTCATTGAAGCAGTGGTGTTGTCTAACTGCCGCAGCAATTGCTCGTAGCGCATCTGAGTCAGTTCATTAGCAGGAATTCCCAAATCATGCATTTGACTCAGTAACAATGCCACCGTTCTTTGCATGTCCTCTAGACGACGATGTTTGTACCAATTGAGTTGTTGTAATTCTTCAGTTGTTGAGTGGAGAATTTGGGTAATTTGCAGCCATCGACGCGACCAAGCCAGTTGGCAAACTAGTGTTTCTGTGGCACTGAGACTCTGTTCTGACCACTGACGCTCTAAATGGTCTGCCATCAGCACCACACCTGTGGATTCATAATCACCAGCGGTGCGTAATGCCATAACCAAAATTTGACCAATACTTGGACCATTCAGCCATTTCTTGGTATCAGGTGGTAAATCATCCACCTTTAGGGTCAACAGACCATCCATAGAAAGCGCCCACTGAATCAGTGCCTCAGTCTGGAGTGAGATTGGTGTATCCGCAACAATCGCAAACCGACTATTGGCAATCACCCCAGGGATAATTTCTGCCACATTCTGCCCAGGCGTCCAGGATAGCAGTATCACCAGAGGACAGTTGAGAACAGATGCTATTTGTTCCAGTGCTGCAAGTTCCAACTGCTGGAGAGGTCTTTCTTTTGCCGTCTGTGCCTCTTCCATAATATGCAGGCAGTGTTGAAAGCTACGCAAAATTTTTTGCTGCTGCGAGGTTTCTTGGTGAAGTTGCCACTGACGGAAAATCACACCCATCTGTTGACTAACAACTTGCAGCAGTTCCTTTTCTGCAGTTGTCCAACAGCGATTGATTTCAGTTGCGATGACTAAAAGCGCTTCCGGTATATGACCTTGAGTGCAGTTACTAATCAGAAGCGATCGCATGCCATTTGCTAACAAGGGGGAACGCCAGTTAAAAAACCGCAAATCTGACTCTAAATTTTCAATACCCACCGCTTCTTTTGCATTTTGTAAAAGCTGACAATCCAATAGTGTGAGGGTATCGAGGGCAAATTTCAACAATCTCTTATTGTGCGGTTGGCTTTGGTAAAAAATTTGATACCTATTTTGGTCAGTGTCGTACTGCAACAGCAAAAACCGCATGGCAGTAAATCGCTCCAAAACTCTCGCCGCGCAATTGTATAAAACTGACTCAAGGTCATCATTACTATAGATAGCCTGGGCAATTTGACCAGTTAGGTGAGCGTCTTGTTGAATTTTTTTTATAATGCTTTCCATCTCTTCGCGATTGTTCACTAGGGAGATTAACCCAGCAGCACCCTTGACGAAATTTTTGTCTGCTTCCGTCCAAATTCGAGCTTCTTTGCTTTCCACTGCTAGAAAGCCAACCAAGTCCTTTTGCCAGATGATCGGCGCTGCTAAAAGTGAGCGTACACGCAGGCGTTGCAGCAGCTTACTTGTGAAATTGCTTTTGAGAGAACTGCGGCTTTCCCCAATTGTGACAATTTGATTGCTAGACAAAGCATAATAAAATTCGCTCAAATCTTGCATCGTAATTCCTGCTACTCCTTGCTGATCAGTCTTTGCCGACACCACGTTAAGTAGTTGATTACTAACTCTCAGCCAAAAGTAGCGCCGGGAGTGTTCAAACCAGTAAATATTTGTGCGAGTGGGCAAAACAAATTTATGGGTGGCTTGTACCACTGCTTCTAGTTTTTGCTCTAGATTACTAACAGAGCGTAAATTTTCTAGCAATTGGAACAACGGCTCGTCACAGCGCTTGGTTTGCTTATGCTGCAAATTTATTTCAATTTGATAAAGCACTGCCCCCAGTTCGCCCAAAACCATTATCAGTCGTGCTTTTGCTTCACCACTTAGTAAATAACCCCAACGCCCGGAACCCAGCAACACTAAACCTATACAGCGGTCTTTATAGCGAATTGGCAAAATTATCGTTCCCTGGATATTAAACTTTTGTGCCAGTTCCCGCCATCCTTCAGATCGGGTTTCGGTTCGCAAATCCGCTATACCCAAGGGACTCTGTGAAATCACCACTTGCTCTAATAGATCCCCTGGACTGAGAACTAATCTTTGTTGCAAAAAATTAGTGTCACTACCCGGCGTGATGCCGCCTTTGCCAATTAATATGTGATTCAGGCGATCGTATAAAGCAATCCAAATCAGGCTGTAGTCAAGCTGCTCTTTGATATAAGAAATAGTAGTTTCAATCAGAACGTCAACATTATCCTCTTCCCGCAGTTTCTGGAGGACGAGTCCTAAGGAAAGGATCTGTTGTTCGGCGGCTATAAGTTTTTGTGGCTGCCCCATCTGATTATTGGTGAATTTAACTTGTTAATATATAAGATGCCCAGAATAGCACTGTGATTAAGCAATTCTTGAATGGGGAGTGGGGAGTGGGGA
>CAZZYE010000294.1:3890-8262 GCA_964658145.1 uncultured Stigonema sp. | reverse complement strand
ACAACCAACAACTAACTACTCATAGCTTTTTGGCACACTTACTGGTGACAAACCAGCAACCACCCGTAAATTTTGACAACGAATCAACTCGGTAAAATTTAATGCCGAACGCCCTTCAATTTTTGCCACCGCCTCGATTGCAGATAATAAATGCTCTCCGGCTTCAGCTTCGGAGTAACCTCGGCGCAGCGCTACATGGATGGCGGCTTCATCGGCATTTAACTCTGACTCTTGAGATCTGTTACGGCGCCAGACGCGAAGCAGCGCTAGCGTAGTTAATCCCCCAGCTACCACCATACCCACTGCATCTGCTTGGGCTGATTCTACAAATCCACCTAACAGCCCAGCGACCGCAACGCCTTGATATATATCGGGTTTGAACCACTTCACTCCTGTCAACCAGCTGACTGTCCGTAACAGCAGTAAGTCGCGTTGTGGCATCTTCAAGCGACGCCATAAATCGAAATTGATATATATAGGTCGATCCGCATTCCATGGTAACGGAAAAGAGGCGTCAATCACCTTTGCCTGTTCCGGCTTGCTAACAATTTTGGTCATCATCCGACCAGAAGCAGGCATGATATCTAACAAACGGCGAATTTCAACGGTAGGCTCCATATCAGCTTTCAGTTTTCAGTTTTCATCTTGTCTTACATGGGATACCCTACTTTCTGCAGGTAAGTTAGGGTAGTTGAAAAATATTTTGATATATGCTAAGAATACATGGTTTATTCGATTTAAGGGAAAACAAGCGTCAGGGCTAATTGCCTAACTACGATTAGCAATTAGCTATTAACAATTAGCAAATTACAAATAACAATGGATGCTTTTGCTCGTATCCCGCCTGAATGGACTAATCAGGCAATTCACGCATATGAGTTTTGCTGTCCTAGCTGTCACTCTAGTAGCTTGTCAGCTGTGCAAGTCTGGCTCAATCGCCGATCGCCTGTAATTACAGAAGACTATGGCAAGAAATGGCAGGAGTTCTACCAGTGCCACTGTGGTTCTGTGTGGTGGGCTTGGAGTAGCGATCGCCCCCCAACCGATTTTTCTGACTCCCAAAATAATCCCACATAAACGAAAAAGCCTGCGTAAGCAGGCTTTTTTTTGCAAATCCCCACCCCTGAAGGCTCTAGGTAAATCGAACACCTAACCCTCTCTCCCTCTTCCCTCTTAGACAAGGGATAACCTTACTCCCCTCCCCTAAGAGGGGAGGGGTTGGGGGAGAGGTTAGAATCCTAAAAGAGTGGATTTTTTGCTGTTAGACCTTTCTTGAACAACCCCATCTTAAGAAGATGGGGATTCTATTTTAACCAGCCTGTTAAAAAGTGAAGGTAGTACGCAATGTACCCACGTATTCAGTGCCGTTGTTGGTGTTGTGTTCTGGATTAAAGAGGACTATCACACCTGGGGTGACAGAAATATTATCGTTAACCTGGAACTTATATTGACCTTCAAGTTGATAAGTGGTGTCTCTATCTGTCTGTCTTCTAACAGCCCCCCCAGGAGAACCCAGTGGAGCAACTGTAAGGTCGGTGTAGCTCACTTTGGGCGGTACACCAAAGATAAAACCAAGCACATTACCCTGTTTACCAAAGTCTTTTAGAGCCAGAGTTGCACCATAGTAGAACGCCTCTGCATTAAGACCTCTTGGGACATTTGTGTTAATGCCGCTATTGGCAGCGTTGACACTACTCTCAGAGTGAAGTTGGCTGTAGCCTCCCCAACCGCTAAGAGTAATTTTAGGACTAGGGGCTAAGGTAGCTTCTACACCGTAGTGGTTTGCTGAGGTTGGAGCGTTGCCAAAAGGTTGAGAAGCCAAGTCGCTACCTGTGCCCTCAAACACGTCAACACCACCAGCACTATTTTGATAGGTACGGGCGTAGGTCAGACCGAGGTTAAAGGTTTTGGTCGGTTTGATATTTATCTGACCCAAAGCTGCATAGTTACCATTGAACAGACCATCTCTCAAGAGAGGATTGTCGGCTACGTTAGTACGTCCGCCAGCTAGATAACCAACAGATGCAGTGATCGGTCCTGTGGGATTAAAGCTAATCGTTGCGCCTGCGCCACCCTGACCTTGGCGATAAATGGGGCTGAAACGACCATAGCGGGATAAAGAACCCCTAGCACTACTTGCGAAGTCAGGGTTGAAGGTGTTGACGTTTTCGTAAAATTCACCATTGTTGGCATCAACCTTGACACGTACAATGTCCTTTAGGTCAAAGGCATAGTTGATTTTATCTATTTGAACGCTGTTGTTGGTATTAAGGTCATACGCCAAGCGGGTCATGTTAGTACCCGTTGAAGTAGAACCAAAGGCGGCATTGTTGTTGTTGTTTACGGTGTTCCCTGCTTGCAAACGGATTTGCAACACGTCTTTCCCAGTAAAGCTGGAGTTTAAGCTCAGACGAATCCGGTCAGAGAAAATTGCGTTGTTGTTTTGGCCAATTGCGGCGGCGGCGGCAGAGGTTCTGCCTGGATCGTTTCTGAATGTGCGAGCGTCAACTGTTCTGTTGCTCCCGAAAGAATCATTGACGCTGAAAATTGCTTCCCCAATTAACTTGGTGGTGGTGGAGAACTGATTTGCCTCTATTTGTGCGGTGCGGGCTTCTAGGGCATCGACACGACCGCGCAGGGTAGCAAGTTCAGCTGCAAATTCTTCTTGTAAGCGCTGCAATGTCGCCAAGTCTTCTTTCTTGACAAGATCGGCGGTCGCTGTGGCAATTAGTTCGTTAACTCTGTCTAAGCAGGCATTCAAACCAGCAGCGAATTCATAACGGGTCATCGCCCGGTTACCACGATAAGTGCCATTGGGATAACCAGCAATACAGCCGTAACGTTCTACTAGGGATTGTAATGCTTGGAATGCCCAGTCTGTGGGCTGCACGTCGGAAAACTGAGAAACGGATGTTACTTGACCGAGACCGTCGTCTTTTTGGGACAACTGGTTAACAGAAGTTACCCCTTGGTTGACTTCTGTTTTTTTAACTTCAGCTGCCAAGGTGCTGTTAGCGGCAAAAAATGTGGCAGCAAAAATAACAGGAGTTAGCTTCAGAAAATTCCAGAATAGTTTTGTCATTGTTTTTTTCACTCACACCTATTGGTCTATTCGTGGTAGAATCCCCAAACTTACTTGATTTTCTGGGAATTCAATCATCATCTCTAGTAGAAATTGTACCAAACTTAATGGTTATTGACACAACTCAATTCCTACACCTTTTAACTATTTGCTGCACCCTTTATTTGGTATACGCAATATCATTCGACGCTTGTACCGTGAGAGTGTTCCTTCTTCTTCAAACTGTTGTAAGAGCCGAGTTATAGTTACTCTTGTTGTGTTTAAAACTTCTGCCATTTCCTGGTGGGTAACATTAAGGTCTATCAGCTTGCCTTGTTCCACATCACGACCGAATTTTTCACTTAACCACATCAAAAATTGCCACAAACGCAAGGCAATTGGTTTACGATGTACTATGCTTAAGAGTTCTTCTGCCTGTTGAATGTGGGACAATAAAGCGTTAGTATCTTGATTCCAAAGATGAGGTGGCACTACGCTGACTTCTACGCTTGTCAGACATTCAATTTGGTAGGGTTTAACTTTGGACAAAGGATAACCAATCAGATCTCCAGTTCCCCAATAACCTAGAGTTATGTATGTCCCATCTTCACCCCAAGTTAAGGCGCGAACTGCTCCTCGTTCAATTCGCCAAAGTACATCATTGCGAGGCGGAATAACTTCGCGACGGGTAAATAAGCGTTGCGGTAGCTGTCCACTTAAGGCATTTGGTGTACGACTTGTAGAAGACATCATAGGGTATTTAGGAGTATACGTGTTTAATTGATTTCAACGTGAGCGGAGGTATCAAGCGCTTATGATTAGCAAGTACCTTTTGGCTGAACTTAATGCCATCTTATTCACCCAAAAGATAGATTTCACGGTCTAGGAGACTTTGGTAATTTCAAGTAAACGTGATTAACTATATAGTTAAGTTGGCATGAGACAGCAAATATCAGAGCTTAATTTTAAGAAGCGAGGCTGCTCAGCAATATACATTAAGACTGGATACATAAATTTCAGAGTATATTACGGCATACGCATAAAATATATTGTCAGGTCAATTTGTAACAATTAATGCTTTTATTTTTAAAGATTCATTGAGAATGTGCTTAATCAATATCCCTACAGCAAACCAAATGTGGTATTGGTATGGAAAAAGTTTCCTCCGCGATTGTGTTTTTGCTTATAAAACCAGATCAGCTTGCTGGTTAACTTTCGATGTGCCTGTGTCTGCTCGTCTTCTCCGGCATCCAGAAAAGATTTAGGAACGCTGCTTTTACCTCCACAGAAGGCAGTAAGCTACCAATGACC
>CAZZYE010000294.1:0-3790 GCA_964658145.1 uncultured Stigonema sp. | reverse complement strand
TTCCTAGCTTTAGTTATGGGATCAATCCATGGCTGCAAGTTTGCATCCAATGTACATAACATCGGAGCCATTTGTTAAATAGCAAACAATTTTTACCCTCATACTAAGGTTAATTTAATATTGCAAGTTTAAGAATAGGTAAGCTTTTGGTAAAATATATCTTATTTAACTAATATTTAATTTTTTCAAGAGTTGATAATATGGCATTTCTCAGATGAATGAAGTACACCCAACGAAGAAAAAAGTCAGGCTCCTCAGTAAGAAACTGCGTTCTTGGTTTCCCAAGCTACAGGCGATCTCGCGTTCAGGAGTCAGAATATTGAGTTTTCCTCGCCTATCCAGATTCAATCCAAAATCTAGAGTCATGGATTTTGACGGTCGGTAATGCTCGTCTGATGGTGGTTTCAATTAACGTTGACCAGTAACGATATACACCACTCTTTGACCAATATTAGTTGCATGATCTGCCATGCGTTCCAAACAACGAATTACTAAGACCAGCAGCAGGATAGGCTCGAGTACACCTTGAACATCGCGTTGATGGGCTAAAGTCTGATAAAGCTGCTCGTAAGCATTATCTACAGTATCATCGAGTCGCTTTATACTTCGCCCTCCGACTTCATCTAAATCTGCCAAAGCCACCAAGCTAGTTGCTAACATCGCCTGAGCGTGGTGGGACATAAGCGCAATTTTTGGTAAAGAGGAATGAGGTGGATAAGGAAAGATTTTAATCGCAATTTCAGCTAGATCCTTGCCATAATCACCAATGCGTTCTAGGTCGCGCACTAGCTGCATAAAGGCACTCAAACAACGCAAATCTTGAGCTGTAATTGGTTGCAGCGTCATGATTGTCGTACAGTCTGATTCTATTTGTTTATAAAAGCGATCAATTTGTTTATCTAATAGAGGAAGTTCCTCTGCTGCTTTTAAGTCGCGGGCAAATAAGGCTTGGTGACTCAGGCGAAACGATTTTTCCACCAAAGCTCCCATGCGCAGCACATCGCGCTCTAGACGCCTAATCTCGCGTGCTATTTCGGGTTTTTCAGGATTGGGACTATAAATAAGGGCTTTCACGCTTGTAGTCTTAAACAGGAAGATATGGTTTTTTAACTATAGTCTTGGCTTGGAGAATTTGCCATGACCTCCGGCAATTCAACTTGCAGCCATGCACCACCTGTTTCGGGGTGGTTCATAGCTTTAATAGAACCACCGTGCGCGAGAACGATTTGCCGGACGATCGCCAAACCCAAACCACTACCAACAGTGGTCATTGCTGAGTTAGTTTCTAACACAGGAGAACGGGAACGTGCTTTATCACCCCGATAAAATCGCTCAAATACGTAAGGCAAATCCGCCTCAAAAAAACCCACTCCTGAATCTATGATATTAATTTCTAGCGCTAAGTTGCGTTTATTTTTTATCGGAATAATTTTTGTCTCGACGAGAATGGTTGTAGAAGGGGGACTGAATTTGATACTGTTGTCCAGCAAGTTGAGAAAAACTTGGTAAATCCGGGATCCGTCTGCATGAATCCACAGATGATCTGGACCGGAATAGGTAAGCTGGATCTGTTGACGCTGTGCTAGAGGTTCTAAAGTTTCCCATACAGATGCAATGAGCGATCGCACTTCCAATGGTTGACAATTGAGTTGAATGGTTGGGTTAATTTCCAGTTGGGTGAGATCTAGCCAGCTTTGCACCAAGTTAATTAGTCTATCAACTTCCTGTAGAAGGCGGTTAACCCACCGATCTAAAGGCGGTTTTGTGCGATCTTGTAACGTTTCTACAATTAGACGAATCGAAGTCAGCGGCGTCCTAAGTTCATGGGCGAGATCGCTAAGAGCGCGATCGCGTAATTGGTTGGTATCTAATAGGGGTTGAATATTTTCTAGAAACACTCCTACTTGTCCCTTCACTAAAGGTAAGCAGGTCGCCTGCAACACTAAAGACTGTGATTCTAGCACTGCTGCCGCATTCTCACAAGAGGGGTGAAACACCCATTCTTTCATTTGTAGGTGCTGCAAATCCCGAGTTTGCTCAATTATCTGGTCAAGTTCATAGGATCGCACTAATTCCAACAACAAGCGTACCTGTCCTGGTTGCCACCTTTGCAAAGACAACATCACCCTTGCCTGCTCATTGCACCACAGCAGTTGATTTTCTTCATCCACCTGCAAATAACCAACAGGTGCAAACTCCAACAGGTCTTCGTAAGTTTGCAACTGTTGCTGTAAATTTTGCCATTGCTGTTTAACTAATGCAACGTCATGTTGCACACGAGGAAGCAACAGTACCACGTCGGCACGTGTTGACTGTCGCAGCACTTGCCCCAAGTAGCGGCTTAGTTGAACCTGTTGCCATACCCAAAATCCAATACCTACCGCTAAACCCAGAAAAAATCCTAATACTAGCATTCTTGAGTTGTTAGTTGCTTGGTGACACCTAAAAACTAACAACTATCCAAACCGATAGCCAAAACCACGTACAGTTACAAGATATTCCGGACGACTAGGATCTTGCTCTAATTTTTCCCGCAACCAGCGGATGTGAACGTCTACAGTTTTACTATCTCCAACAAAATCTGGTCCCCAAACTTGATCCAGCAATTGTTCGCGGGACCAAACTCTCCGGGCATAACTCATAAACAGTTCCAGCAGACGGAACTCTTTGGGCGATAAACCCACCTCTTGACCCCGAACCAAGACGCGGCACTCTTGAGGGTATAAGGTAACATCCTTATACTGTAATACTGGCAGTTGGGGCAAACAGCTTAAACGTTGACGGCGGAGTAAAGCGCGACACCTCGCCACTAACTCCCGCAAACTAAAGGGTTTTGTTAGGTAGTCGTCGGCTCCCACCTCTAACCCTAAAACGCGGTCAGTTTCACTACCTTTGGCGCTCAGCATCAAAATCGGTACTGGATTTCCTTGAAAACGAAGTAAGCGGCAAATATCCAGCCCATTGATCTGAGGCAGCATCAAATCAAGAATAACTAAATCAAAGGGAAGTTCCCCTGATGTTGGTTCAAAACTTTTAAGATATTCGACAGCCGATCGCCCATCAGATGCAGTTACCACTCCATAACCTTCCTCCTCTAAGGCTAAAACAAGCATCTCGCGAATGAGTTCCTCGTCTTCTACTATTAGAACCCGACTCCTTTGTCCAATGTCCGCCGTGGAAGCATACTTAGTAGATTCACTGGTATACATTGATATCACAATATGTTCTGGCTGTATTTGTATCAATATAATTATCTATTTTCAATGCCTTTACATTTTCTTAATGTCAGTTCCCTTAGTAAATTGTAATATACGTCACAAAACCAAATTTATTATAAACCAAATGAAACACCAAGCTATCAATTATTTTTTATAGCAGTCTTACTTGATTTATGGACAAGGGGGACAAGGGAGACAAGGGGGACAAGGGAGAGGTGTTCACGAATTATTTAGGATTGCTATAGCAGATTTGCTTGTTTAACATTAAATACTGAAAAAATTCCCAGAGCAAAACCCTTATAAAAACCCGGTTTCGTAAGAGTTACCGGGTTTTTTTCTTGATAATACAGCAAGTAACCTGATAGAAACAGGTGAATTTAACTGTCTTGACAAGAGCAAATTGGTTTGAGTATATTTATATAGTACAATTGTACTATATAGGAATGGGCAATGGGCAATACCCCATGCCCCAGTTACTTTTCAGTATTTCCACTGTACTAAAAATGCTGATTGCAAGGGGAGCATCCCAATTTGGAAAAAACACATTATTCGCGAGATTGAATCGCGAATAA
>CAZZYE010000293.1:0-8276 GCA_964658145.1 uncultured Stigonema sp. | reverse complement strand
TTACCCTGTCAGGCATTAATTCCTTTCACCCTTTCAAAATCAGCGAACGTACAGTAAGAAATAAACAATTTTGAATTAATAAATTTAGGTTTCATGCACCATTATCATTTATGGAGAAGGAATTTGATTTTTTACGAGACACGTAGTGCGGAGGCGCAGCGTCGCCCCAATGGCTTGGAAAAAGGCGTCCTTTTTTTAGGTTCCCCTAAACTGCCGCGCACAGCGAACAGCGCTGACGCTCCTTCGTCGCTACCGCTGACGCCGGAGTACCGGCTAACGCTTCGCTAACGCTAACGCGATTTATGTTGGTGGTTCTTAATTTTTAATTTTTAATTTTTAATTTGAGCGAAGCGATTGACAAATTAGACAAACAATGTAGGAAGAGGAATCAGGAAAAATCAAAGTTTTGTTGAAAAATTATCTGGTTAGCAAAACATACCATTCACAGTTAGGAATTCAGGTACTTGCTTACAAATTCTGATGGAGTCAAACACTCAAACTCGCCAGTTTGTTGAGCTAAAATACGAATTAACTTATGGTTAGCAGAAACAAAACATTGTGCTTGTCCTTCTTTCGCCGTCAAATAAACTCCTACATCTTCACGAGGGATAATTCCTTGTGCTTCTATTGTAGCCAAGGCAGAGTAATCAATTTTAATATAACGAACTGACGCGCATGCCATCATGCTGTATCCAAATCTTGCCTTTTCCTCGATTTGAAATTTCACGACATTTCACGAATTAATAATTATTCAAATAAAACGGCGAGGAATCACACAAATTGTAGGGGTGGGAGGAATCGACGCTCTTGCCGTTTGGCAAGCGTGGGCATAGGGGATCTAGCGCTCTCCGGAGGGTTTCCCTCCGTAGGCGACTGGTGAGTCCAGTCCCTACGGAGGGTTTCCCTCCGTAGGGAACTGGCGATCTTCGAAGCGGTAGCGAGGAACGAGCGTCACCCGAAGGGCGTCATAGGGAACGCACCCATGCCCCATGCCCACGAAATCCCACTCCATGCGCGAGGTGGGATGAGTTTAAATATTTTTCTGGATTTCATCAAACTTGGTACGCACCGTTTGTATATCTTGCCACATTAACCATTTGGGACTGCCCGGTTCGCGACTCTGGTTACGCAGCAAGTAAGATGGGTGGAAAATCGGCATACACAAACGCCCTTCCCACTCTAGCCATTGTCCGCGAATTTTGGTAATGGCTCGCTTATCGCCAGTTACACCTTTTACTGCAGTTGCACCTGTCAATAGAATGATTTTTGGGTCAACTAAGCGAATTTGTTCTAACAGGTAAGGTTTGCAAGCCGCCATTTCTTCTGTAGTGGGAACCCGGTTATCCGGAGGTCTACATTTGTTGACATTACCAAGATAAACATCTTTTTCTGTATCGAAATTTACAGAAGCCAAAATTTTCTCTAGCAACTGTCCCGCTTTTCCGACAAAGGGCAACCCAGTTTCGTCTTCGTTTTGCCCTGGTGCTTCTCCCACAACCATGATTAGTGCATTGAGGTTGCCGCGTCCGACGACTGCATGAGTTCGAGTGTCTCCCAATCCACAACGGTGGCACTGGTTACAATGCTGTGCCAACTCAATCATGTTGGCATAGGTTCCAGAAGGAATGGGAATTTTGGTATCTGTAGGAATCAGATCTTTCTGGTCATTTGAGTCTCCGAAAAGGCTGAGTTGTTGTTCGTTGCTCATGAAAATTGAGATATTGGCTTAACTGTATGTTTTGTGCCGGCTTGTTATTGATACATAAAAACATCGTATCAGTCAGTTGAGCAAAAATCAGTCATCATAAAAGCAATGGCGTCTCATATGCTGGGGAAAGTATGCCATATAACCCACTTTTTTCTAATCGCACCGAAGCTGGTGAAAAACTAGGACAAGCGATTCACACTATTTTGACCCAGCAAACTACTGATGGGGCAAAGCCTATACCGATTGTCTATGCTTTACCACGGGGAGGACTGCCAGTGGCAGCACCAATAGCGCGTCTCCTTGATTGTCCATTAACGGTAGAGGTGGCGAAAAAGATTAGCCATCCAGACAATCCCGAGTTGGCAATTGGTGCAGTGACTGCCTCAGGAAATGTTCTTTGGGAACAGCAAAAGATATTTCGCCACAAACAGACTTTGCAGTGGCGGGAAGTAGCGCTGAATGCAGCCCTCGATCAAGCTAAGTCTCTTGAAGAGCAATTAAGTCCTGCTTGTCCGCAGGTAAATACAGAGGGTGCTACGCTGATCTTAGTTGATGATGGTATTGCTACGGGTATGACAATGGCGGTAGCGGCAAGTGCTTTGAGAAAACTTTCTCCTGTAGAAGTTTGGTTATGCACACCTGTAGCGCCATTAAAGTTGTTACCCTGGTTGGGTCAGTGGGGCGATCGCCTGATTGTCCTAGCAACACCAGAATCTTTTTTGAGTGTCAGTAATTTTTACTTAGAATTTCCTCAGGTGGAAACAACAGAAGCGATCAAGTATCTGCAGCAACAAAAAGAGGGGTAGTTTATCCCCAAGAGTTCAGCCGTTGTCTCAGCCGTATTCATCAGCAAGGCGTGTAAGACGGTAATAAATTTTGTTGTCTGCTTACTTAAATGTGGGATAAATAGCATATTTGTTTGCGGATAAAAATATGCTAATATATACGTTTGAGTGGGACGAGGCAAAGGATGAAATGAACCAGAAGCAACATGGGGTTGCTTTTGTGGACGCTCAGGAAGCGTTTTATGATATAGACCGTATCATCATTCATGACGAGCTACACTCAAAAGACGAAGAGCGGTTTTTTTGTATAGGTAAAACCCCTAACGGAATTCTGACGGTGCGGTTTACGGTCCGGCAGCAAAACATTCGTATTATTGGTGCAGGTAATTGGAGAAAATGGAGAAAGTTTTATGAAAAAGTCCACCGGATTTGAGGATGCCCCGAAAGGGAAGGTAACGATTATTGAGGATTTTCTGCCGCCTCCTTCCCAATTGGTACGCAAGGAGGAAACCGTTAGGGTCACTTCGGAATTTACTCGCAGCAGTATAGAATTCCTGAAACAGGAAGCGCAAAAAGCAAATGTACCCTATCAGCGCATGCTACGAACTCTTGTGGATAAGTACGTTGAACAGCATAATCCTGAGCAGCGGCATTGAACCTGTCTGCACTATTTACATAGTATCTTCTCCTATAATCCTCTATTGCACCAGAGCCACTGAGTGCTCATTCGTTGTCTGTTGTCAGTTGCTGGTATTGCACTGCTTTAGTGTAATCGCCCAAAGCATACCAAGCCTCTCTTAAACTGGTAAGAGCTTGTTCCTCACTGCGGCGGTCTTTGATCTCCCTAGCTAACTTCAAATGTTCTTGGTAGTACGAAATGGCTTTGGTATAATCACCTAGGGCTTCACAAGCAACTCCTAAACTGCCCAAAGAATGTTCCTCACTACGCTTATCTTTGATTTCCTTAGCTAATTGTAAACGTTGATCGTAATACATAATCTCTTTGGCATAATCTTCTAAGGCATGGCAAGCATTACCCAGATTCTTTAGCACTTGAATTTGACTGCGATGGTTGTTGAGTCCGTGTGCTATTTTTACACACTGCTCATAGTAGGCGATCGCTTTTGGATAATCTCCCAAAGCGTACCAAGCATTACCTAAATTCTTGAGTACCTGCTCCTCGCCCCAATGATCTTGGAGTTCCCGCACAATTTCCAGGCTTTGCTGCTTCAGTTGAATTGCCTGAGTCAGGTCACCCAAAGCTTTATAAACCAATCCTAGATTATTCAGTGCTGCCACCTCACTCCGCCTGTCTTGGAGGTGCTGCCCTATTTTTAAACACTCTTGCAAGAATTCCATTGCTTGATTGTAGTCGCCTAAGTGACGATAAGCATTGCCTAAATGAGAAAGCACCTGCATCTTCACCGACAAGTCTGTTGTATTTTTTGTCAAAGATAGGCACTGCTGAGAGTATGAGATTGCACTCTTATAATCACATTCGGTGTAAGCTGCCTGTGCTAAACAAGAAAGCACTATTCCTTGTTTTTGACAATCCCCAATAGCCTGAAATAGTACCAGGGATTCTTGTAACGACTTCATTGCAGCAGGTAATTCACTCTTTTGCTGCTGTTGAACTCCTTGCTGCAGCCGTCTAGATGCTTCCACGAAGCGATCGTCCCGATGTGGAACAATAATTTCTGCTTGTGTTTGGCTAAAGTCATGGGTTGTGCCCCGACTCCTGGCTTTTGGGTATTCTGCAGATAGTGGCAAGGGCACTGTGTTTTTCGAGCTAGGATTACTTTCGCCTTTCCACATTGATAGATCCCTGTTAATGGTGATACATTTAGTGTTCCCAAAACCAGACTGGATCTTTCATTTGCGCTTATTAGACGCTATTTTCCCCAAAGGTCGTATCCCGTGATTCATAATAACGGCAACCCTTACACGGTCCAGTGGGATTGACAGCACAGCGCAGGTAACCAGAACGGGCATTAAATCGGCAACTGACATCGCCAATGAGGTAACCAACTCCCTCTAAGTAGTAGCGATCGCCCTCGTCTGGTCTAGTATTTTGCCGTATTCGCTCCCTGGGGATGGTCATAGCAGATCGCCTGAACTGTAAGCGTGTCCTAGCCTGGTTTTTACGTATTAACCACAGGGAGAACAGGGACGGTAAGAAACCAATGGCAATAACCACAAGAACCAAAAGTGTCTTTAACACTTTTTTTTACCTCTTTTGTGCGCTCATAGTCTTTAGTATGACATTCTCAGTTTTGAGGAGTTAGGAGAATGCGACCCTGATAGCGTCCGTCGTAGGGGCGGGGTTCCCCCGCCCTGATGATGGGGTTCCCCCACCCTATTGATGTAGTCAATTCAACTTAAAACTGCTGTGGCTGAATTTTTCTCCAACTCACAGCAGTCAGCGCCTAGAGTTAGGATCGCGCTCATGTGTCATTTCCGACTCAATTTATACCATAAGTTAGTCCTAAAATCAAAAAAATTACCACTTATTTTTTACATAGTCTCTTCGCCATTTTTCGAGATGATCTATAGATATTGATTTAGTAATGACATTATTAACATCATTTCCCCGCCAATTCATGGTTGTATCTGTTGTAAATACACCGCATTCTAAGTGCTCTAACTTGATATTCCAGTATTCACTAAATCTGCTTTTTAAAGTTATCACTTGCTCAAATACTTTATTCCTGTGCTTATTTCGTCTCTTCCTTTCTGTCGCTCCTCTCGCCTCTGTATCAATAAATTTTGTTTCAATTAAAAACAGTTTATTGACCAATGTGAGGTAGAGAAAATCACACTTTCCTAAATCTGTATAATCACCAATTGGGGACTTTTCAAATAATAGCAATTCAGAGCAGGAAGGAAATATATGTTTGATATTGAGAAATAGGTAAGCTTGCAATAAAAGTTCTTTGTCATAAGGAAAACCGATCACACCCTCAAAAAATCTTTGAATGTCTTCCCGACTTTGAGGTTGATTTTTTTTGCAATATACAACAAATTGACCTAGAGCATCTGCGGTCATCAAGTTTTTGCTCCTCCCCCCAGTTACCACATAAACCTTCATGGCATCAAAAGATACCATTTATGTGATAAGGGGGTCATCCGCAGAAGTAACTAAAAAAACTATTAGGCTTCCAGTTGTGTAAGGTAATTTACGGATAAGGAGTCAGGGGAGTAGGGAAGAGACGTTCCGGCGGAACGTCTGTACGGGAGTAGGGCAATAAATTAAAAATTAAAAATGCAAAATTTTTTACGAACCCACTCCCCATTCTTTAAACACTAGTAAGCAGTTGTACATGAGCAGAAAAGCTGGCGTTTTCAAGAGCCTGAACAGTAGTTCTAGAATCTTGCACCCAAAATTGTCTGCCAAAACGGACAAGTTGACGGGAGTTTCCGCCTCGTATAATCCCGATTACTGGCACTTTTGCTTTTTCTTTATCGCCTGAGTGTTCTTGCAAAATTGTTCTCAAGCGATCGTGTTCTTGAATGTTAGCTGCTTGTTGAAGATTCAGTTCTACCATCACCATATGTACTGTTTCCACTGGCTCTGCATCCTCAACAATCAATTGAGTTTGCTCGTCTCGTCGGTCTACTTTACCCCAAATAATTAACCTGGAGTCAACTAGGAGCAGTAAATGAATCCGTTCATAAATTTTAGGAAATACGACTGCTTCCGATTGTGTAGTTAAATCTTCTATTTGTAAAATCGCCATTGGGTCACCCTTCTTGGTCATCACTTTTTTAACACCATTAAGCATGACAACCACACAAAGGTTCGTTTCTTCTTTTTGTTCACCAAGCTGCGTGAGGTTAATTGGAGCTAGAACTCGTGCTGAGTGACCTATAGATTTTAGCGGATGGTCTGATACATAAAAGCCTAACAGTTCTTTTTCCATCCGCAATTTTTCTTGTGGAGGAAAATCTAGCACGGGTTTAGCTTTGGGAGCAACTTCAAAGCTATTTAGGACTGTATTTTTATGAGTAGAAAATCCGCCACCTAACAAATCAAAAAGATTTCCCTGACCGCTAGCCCGATCTCTAGCACGGGATTGTGCCCAGTCATACACTAGTTCCAAGTCTTGGATTAACTGGTTGCGGTTGGCTTCTAGTTTGTCAAAGGCTCCAGAGTAAATCAGCGCTTCCAAAGCACGGCGGTTAACAGCACGCAGATCCACACGATCGCAAAAATCTGCCAAAGATTTAAACTCTCCATCGGTTCTAGCTAACAAAATACAGGCGATCGCATTCTGCCCGATGTTACGAACTGCTGAAAATCCAAACAAAATTTTGTCAGCTGCTGGTGTAAAATCTACCCCAGAGCGATTAATATCAGGCGGCTCTATCTGAATATCCATACTCATACAGGTGGAAATATATTTCTGCACCTTGTCTGTGTCACCACTGTTAGCCGTCAACAGCGCTGCCATGTATTCCAATGGATAATTAGCTTTCAGATAGGCAGTTTGATAAGTTACATAACCATATGCCGTTGAATGAGATTTATTGAAACAATTGGAAGCTATCAAGCCATTTTTGATCGCAAAATTATGGTCTTGCTCCACCCCAATATCATATACGTTTTGCGTATTTAAAGAGTTGCGTGTAATTATTTTTACCATTGCTTTATTCTCTTAAACCTATACAATTAATAAATCTATTTATAACAACATCAAAACCTTGACTAGCGACTACTTGAGAAAGGAGTTTGCACGACGGGTGAACGAGTTCTACTGGAAGGACGTTCTGTGGAATGGGCGGGCTTTTGATGAGAATTTCGGACGTGTAGAACACGCGGCGTTCTACAGGATTTATCGGTATGTAGATTATCTTATCCGAACCGTATTGGAATGGGTCTTACTTTATTTCTAGTTATGGCTATGTCACATTATACACGTTGCTGCCAACAGTGTTTACACTACTTTTACCCGTTTTAGTGAACCTCTTTAGTTTACTAAAATCTTAAACTGACCTCCTTCAACTTGAATAAGGATGGGTTTCATCTGTATTTCTCCTTGTGGAGTAAATTGGAGTGCATCCCCAGAGGTTTGTTTGGGTGATAGATTGAGCTGTCCCAGTCTTTGTAAAACTGTTGAGCGACTCGGGTTGGAGGATAAAGCTTGAATCAAAGCTTGAGTCGCGTCATAGCTGGTAGCCGTGCGCCAGCTAACTCCTCCTCCCCATTCCTGTAATGCTTCTTGTGCAAAGTCTTTTGATTGTGGTGCTTCCCTAAACCAAGGAATACTCAGAATCAAGCCTTCAACTGCATTTCCACCATTTGTCAAAGTTTGGTTGCTGTATAAAGTAGAACCACTACCTAGCAGGTGTAGGCTTCGCACTTTTGGGTTGTTTGAATTAGCCTTAGCTTTAGCAATTTCTAACCCCAGAGAAGTCTGTTGCCCCTCTGGAAACAACAAAGCAGCTTGTGCTTGGTATTTCGACACACTTTCGCTGAGTTTTTGCTCTGGATTTAGGTTTGGCTCTGTCAAATCAATCTGACAAACGACTTGACCACCTAGTTGTTCAAATTTTTTTGTAAATTGTTCCCGAATATCGTTGCTAAACAGGCTGCCAAGATTATAGAAAACCACAACTTTTGGAACTTTGATGCGCTGTGAGTTCAAACTTTTAGTTCAAGAAATTCGCACAGATCTCAAATCCTCCTTACAAGAGGCTGCAGATTATGAGATTGGTTCCAAAGAGAAAACGTAACCGTTCACGGGGGTAGAAAAGCGATCAGAAAAAATTGCCAGCAAAATCTG
>CAZZYE010000292.1:7853-8283 GCA_964658145.1 uncultured Stigonema sp. | reverse complement strand
TTATTTATGGAAAATGAAAAATATGTATTTCGAGACACGTAGTGCGCGAAGCTCTCCGGGGGAAACTTCCCCCGGAAGACTTCGCTCATATATACTACGTCCTTATTACATGCGAATGTATTTATTTATGGGGCTTAATTTTGACTTTTGACTTTTGACGAGCGAATTGGGGCGCGTGACTGACAGATTGATAATTTTTGCAAGAGATGCATTCAATTAACGTCTTTTTGGATAAAAAATACATTAAGGGATTTCCAAGTAAAAAAATATCCAACTATTTCTTCTGGTATGGGCAT
The DNA here is from genome assembly GCA_964658145.1 of uncultured Stigonema sp. Classification (GTDB taxonomy): domain Bacteria; phylum Cyanobacteriota; class Cyanobacteriia; order Cyanobacteriales; family Nostocaceae; genus Stigonema. The sequence goes on along the minus strand of CAZZYE010000292.1, from coordinate 7,987 downwards.
CCTTTGCGTCCTATGAACTGGGCGGGCAGGATGCCATTGGTGTCAACTTAACTTTGAAACCCTTGTAGAACGCTCGTTTCTCGTTCCCATGCTCTGCATGGGGATGCACTAGGTGGGGCTGCTGCCTCATTGCA
>CAZZYE010000292.1:0-7843 GCA_964658145.1 uncultured Stigonema sp. | reverse complement strand
TTCTCGTTCCCATGCTCTGCATTCCCAGCCATAGGCTGGGAACGAGAACATGGTTAAACACGGTCATTAGGGTTTGTACCGATTTGATTTATCGGTAAATCACCTTCAGTTTTAACATCTAACTCTTCTCGGCGAATTGTATCTTGTGCTTCAACAGTCTCGTGTTCTACGATTTTCTTGACTCGGACTTCCTCACGCACGAAAGCCTCTTTATGAATCTCAGGGGTTTCTTCGTAAACTTCTATGCGTGCTACTTCCCCTTCTTGGAACTTCAGTTGAGTTGAATCTACTACTGCGTTCGATCCTGTTGGTGTAACTCGCTCAATGACAACTCGCTCTTTTTCAATTGGGACTGCAACCCGTGCTGTTTCCGTTTCGATGTGCTTGCCAACTGTTACTTCCCCTGTTTTGACACGGGTTTTGCTAGCAATTAATCTTTCCTCATACAATTTGAGGGTTTGATGGTTCTGATCGTTTAAACCGTAAAGGGATGGTTCTTGTTGGTAATTGTATGTGTCGCGATTGTAATTCAGATTGCTAGCAGACGCAGGACGATAAGCTTTGCGTACCTGCTCTTCATAATCGTAATCAACAGTCATGCTCTCTTTGTATTCAGGCAGACGTTCTACTTGCTGCTTGCTGAGTCCATCGACATAGACACGCTTGGCATTATAATCAATGCGGGAAAGACCAATGGGTAGTAAGATTTTTTTGCCAGCAGAATTGAAATTAGAGTCTATAACTAGATAACGAAAACGACCTTCAACATCCACCAGCGCATCTGCGATTGGACCTACTTTCTCTCCGCCTTCTGTGTAGAGACTCAAAGTCTTGATGTCGTCACCACCAAACGTTTGTATGTAATTTGGATCAAAGTCTGCAAGTTTGTAAAGAGGCATAAACCTGTTACCAAGCGAAAGTTGAATAAAATCTATGATTAGTATAAAAATTGATTTTAGTGTTTTCATCCTGCTGGCGACTTAATTTAAGCGATCAATATTAGCCATTTGTCAGGAATTTTTGGTAATTAGACTAATAACTAAGTCCAAATATATATTCCTAAAGATTGAATATTATGGAGTTGAATTAAAACTTGCCCGTCGCCGATGGTTTTAACGCAGAAAATTTACTAAATAAATTCAAGTCATCTGTATCCTAGAAAGGATAAAATTCCTTGCTTAATTTTTATAAAAATGTCTAGTCAACCTTGGTTATTACAGTTACAACAACATCGAGCGATCGCAGTGATCCGTGTTCAAGAATTATCGTTGGGACGGCAAATGGCTTTAGCTGTAGCAGTTGGTGGAATGCGGTTAATTGAAATTACCTGGGATAGCGATCGCGCCCCTGAATTAATTGCGCAACTACGTGCTGAATTACCAGACTGCATTATTGGCACTGGTACACTATTCAATTTGCAGCAGATGCAAGAAGCAATAAAAGCTGGGGCGCAATTTCTCTTTACTCCTCACGTTGACTTAGCAATGATTCAAGCTGCTGTGGCTGTAGGTGTACCAATTATACCTGGCGCGCTCTCCCCCACAGAAATCATCACAGCTTGGACTAGTGGAGCAAGTTGTGTGAAGGTGTTTCCTGTGCAAGCAGTGGGAGGATCTGACTATATAAGAAGTCTACAAGGACCACTGGGGCATATTCCCTTGATTCCAACAGGGGGTGTCACCTTTGAAAATGCCAAGGAATTTTTACAAGCCGGGGCAGTGGCTGTTGGTTTGAGTGGTCAATTATTTCCCAAAAAACTTTTAGCAGCGGAAGATTGGGAGGCGATCGCGAAACTCGCTACAAACCTACTCCAACAGTTAGGACTTACGCAACCGGGCGACTAGTACCGCTCTCGCGGAATTAAAAATCGCGAAGCGTTGCGAGCGAAGCGAAGCAATCTAAAAATTATAAAAGCTTATGATATAAAGTTGACGCTGATTTTTAATGGTAGCTTTATTTCCGCGCCCTGTGTACTAGAAGGATACGATCCCTGACAAATTGAGCAATAGTTGTGCAAGAACTCTCTACTGACATCTTGCACTTTCGATAGCGAGGGCTGGTGGGCAGTGCCCACCCTACAAAATCATCAGCTTTCTGTAGCTCGGATTTTTGCAACAAGACGATGGTGCAAGAACTTTCTACAAACTTTTAGATGAGACATATCAATTTTCGCATCTAACTTGGGAAGTATATATATGTACAGACTTTTGCCATCTTAGTTTCAGGGCGATGCCTGGGGCAAGGACTTCATCCTACGCAAACTGATGTTGTTGAAAACTATCGCAAATGCTAAACGTTCCCAGAAAGTGCCGTTGCGCCTTGTTCTGGTCGTTCCCTTTGTCCTGCAAATCTTTACAGCGGTGGGACTCGTGGGATACTTCTCCGAACGCAACGCACACAAAGCGATTAATGACCTAGCAACTCAGTTGCAAACTGAAGTCAGCTCACGAATCGAGCAACACCTGGATACTTATCTGAGTACTCCTCATGAGATTAATCAAATCAATGCAGATGCTATTGAGTTAGGCTTGCTAGACCTGCGAAACTTTCCTGGTATGGGGCATTACTTCTGGAAGCAAATGCAGGTGTTTAATGTTGGTTACATATCCTGTGGTTTGGGAACAGGTGAGTATGCAGCCTCTGGGTATGATTTGGATCGTAATAGCATTACCATTGATGAACTCTCCCCCAATACCAAAGGTAAAACTTATACCTACTCTACAGATAGTAAGGGAAATCGCTCCAAGAGGATAGCGATATTTGATCGCTACAAGCCTCAAGAAGAAGGCTGGTATCAGGATATAGTTCGGGCAGGTAAAGTTGGGTGGAGTCAAGTTTATCAATGGGAGGAGTCGCCAGAAATTTTATCTATCTCTGCTGGTTATCCCATCTATAACAATGCTAATACCTTGATAGCAGTCTTATCTGTTGACCTCCGCCTTTCACAAATCAGTAAATTCCTCCGCAAATTAAAAGTTAGTCCCAGAGGCAAGACTTTTATCCTAGAGCGCAACGGATTGCTAGTAGCAAGCTCCTCTAGTGAAGAGCCTTTTAAGGTACTGAAGGGTAAAGGACAGCGACTCAAAGCAGTAGACAGTACTGAAAGCTTAATTCGCACCACGGCTATGCATTTGACAGAACGTTTTGGTAACCTCAGTGCCATCAAAGCGAGCCAATTTCTGGAATTTACCCTCGACGGTCAGCGCCAATTTGCTCAAGTTACCCCTTGGAAAGACAAATATGGTCTAGAATGGCTCGTGGTCGTGACTGTACCAGAGTCTGACTTCATGGCGCAAATTAACGCCAACACCCGCACCACGATTCTACTGTGTCTTGGGGCTTTGCTACTAGCTACAGTGCTGGGTATCCTCACCTCTCGCTGGATTAGCGATCCGATTCTGCGGCTGAGTAAAGCAAGTGAAGCGTTAGCGAAGCAAGCCGCGCTAGAAGATTTCGCTTCTGGAGAATTAGACCAAAAAGTTGAAGACTCAGGTGTCAATGAACTAGGGGTTTTAGCTCAGTCTTTTAACCGCATGGCACAGCAGTTAAGGAAGTCTTTCACCGAGCTAGAAACGCGCGTCGCAGAACGCACCGCTGACTTAGAAAAAGCGAAAGCTGCTGCTGAGGTCGCAAACATTGCTAAGAGTGAGTTTCTCGCTAACATGAGCCATGAACTGAGAACTCCCCTTAACGGCATCTTAGGATATGCTCAAATCCTCCAGCGCTCACTCGTCTTGACTGAGAAAGAACAAAAAGGCATCAGCATCATTTACCAATGTGGCTCCCATCTGCTGACCCTAATCAACGACATTTTAGACCTCTCCAAAATCGAGGCACAGAAAATGGAACTCTACCCCACAGATTTTCATTTTCCCTCCTTCCTGCAAGCAGTAGCAGAAATTTGCAGCATCAAAGCCGAACAAAAGGGCATTGCCTTTGTTCACCAACCAGATGCTGGACTGACCACGGGTATCCATGCCGACCAAAAACGCTTGCGCCAAGTACTGATTAACCTACTAGGCAACGCTATCAAGTTTACTGATAAAGGTAGCGTGACATTCAAAGTAGAGGTAATTGCAGCTGATTCGGCAACGGATGTAACGGATAGATTATCTATGGGTCTGGTAGATAACTCATCCGCTATATCCGTTACAAAATCCGTTGCCAAGATTCGCTTTCAAATCGAAGACACTGGCATTGGCATGACTAATGAACAAATTGAAAAAATCTTCTTACCTTTTGAACAGGTGGGAGACAGCAAACGTCAAGCAGAAGGTACCGGACTGGGATTAGCCATCACTCAGAAAATCGTCCAGATGATGAACAGCACCTTGGAAGTAAAAAGTCATCCAGGTGAAGGTAGCGTGTTTTGGATGGATTTGGAGTTAACGCCAGCAGAAGGATGGTCAGAGATTGCCAAAACTGACTCTGGCAAGATTGTTGGCAACACTTGCAACCAACGCAAAATTTTAGTTGTGGACGACGCTTTTGAAAATCGCTCGGTGTTAGTGAATTTGCTGCAACCAATTGGCTTTGAAGTAGCCGAAGCCAGCAATGGTCAAGAAGGGTTGCAAAAAGCTAGTGAGTTTCACCCTGACTTGATTGTCACTGACTTGTCAATGCCGATCATGGATGGCTTTGAAATGATGCACCATCTGCGGCAGACGCCATTGAAGGAGATCCCGATTATAGTCTCCTCAGCCAGTGTGTTTGAGATAGACAAGCAAAAGAGTTTAGAAGCTGGCGGAGATGATTTTCTCCCCAAGCCCGTACAGGCTGAAGAACTTTTAGAAAAGTTACAGAAATTACTCTGTCTCGAATGGGTCTACGAACAGAAGGAAGAATTAGGAACTCTTCGCCATGATGGATCACCGGGGGAGATCGTGCCTCCACCGCCTGAAGAACTGGCTCGTCTATATGACCTAGCTAAGCGAGGTCGCGTCAAAGCTATTGAGGAGCAAGCAGAGAAAATTGCCCAATTAGACGATAAATTTGCAGCTTTTGCCCATGAAATTCGGACATTAGCTCAAGGATTTCAAAGCAAAAAAATCCAGGATTTCATCAAACAATATTTGGATAGCAATTAAGTAGATAGACAAAATAAAACCCAAGTATGTAAACGAATGTTGCGACAGCTTTTAGTAGCGCTAAAGGGCGACTCTGAACAAAGATTGCCATATCTTAGCTATCGGTTTATATTGAATTTTTATAAAACATTTACAAATGGAAAATCTTACCAATAAAAACCTAATTTTAATTGTAGATGACAATTCAGCAAATGTGGAAGTGCTTGTTGAGGTGTTGATGAATGCTGGGTTTGAAATTGCGGTAGCAATTGATGGTGAAAGTGCGATTGAAATGGCTGAATATGACCCTCCCGATCTGATATTGCTAGATGTGCAGATGCCCGGAATTGATGGATTTGAAACTTGCCAACGACTGAAGGCAAATCCGAAGTCGCAGAATAGTCCGGTAATTTTTATGACGGCACTTGCTGAAACGGAGGATAAGGTCAAAGGTCTGTCAATGGGGGCGGTTGATTACATTACTAAGCCATTTCAGGAAGAGGAAGTTTTGGCACGGGTCAGGGTACATTTGAAACTAAGTTGCTTGACCAAAATGTTTGAGGAACAAAACATCTTGCTTAAGCAGTTTGCAGAAAATTTAGAACAACGAGTGGCAGAGCGGACATCTGAACTTACGCAAGCATTACATGAGCTAAAACAGGCTCAAATCCAACTGGTTCAAACGGAAAAAATGTCTACCCTAGGTCAGTTAGTGGCGGGTGTTGCTCACGAAATTAACAATCCAGTTAGCTTCATTGCTGGGAATATTAAACATGCTCAAGAATACACACTTGACTTAATCAAACTCTTGAATCTATACAGAAAAAAATTTCCAGAACCTGGGATTGAAATAGAAAAGGAGATAAAGGCTATTGACCTAGATTATTTGATTTCAGACCTACCCACACTCATCACCTCAATGCAAGAGGGAACTGATCGCATTTGCAATATCAGCACCTCTCTGAGAACATTTTCCCGGTCGGATACCGACTCTAAATTTAGCTGCAACATCCATGAAGGTATTGATAGCACCATCCTGATTTTGAGACATCGCCTGAAAGCAAACGAGAAACGTCCGGCGATTGAAATCATCAAAGAATATGGTAACTTGCCCCTAGTGAATTGCTACCCCGGACAGTTGAACCAGGTGTTTATGAATTTGCTGGCGAATGCGATTGATGCTTTAGAAGAGGGAAATATTGGGCAGAGTTATCAAGAAATCGCAGTTTGTGGGAATGCGATCGCCATTAAAACGGAAGTAAGCGCAGACAAAACTCAGGTAGTGATTCGGATTAAAGACAATGGACCGGGAATGTCTGATGAGGTGAAAGACCGGATATTTGACCACTTATTCACCACAAAAGCAGTTGGTAAAGGAACAGGCTTAGGTTTGTCTATTTGTCGGCAAATTGTGGAAGAAAAACATGGTGGTGATCTCAGATGTATTTCATCTTTGGGTAAGGGAGTCGAGTTTGCTATTTTCTTGCCTATCTAGCGATCGGTTGACGCCTATTGTCGAGACGCGATCGCCTACTCTATTGTGGTATAAAAACACGGGGGGATTTTAACTTGCAAGTCGAAGTTAGGCAATAGAGTTGCAATCAGAAATTAGAAATGTTGCAGCAATAAAATGGGAATTATAGGACAAAGCTAAATGGTCTGCGATGAAAAGTCTGATTTCTCCTAATTGGATACGTCCCTTGAAACTATTTTTCATTGCTCTATTGACATTGAGCATGGTTAGTGGTAATACATATGAGGTTTTGGCAGAACCAAAAAACCAGAGGATTGTAGAAACAATCAAGACGCTGCAACAATCAGATCAGCGCTGGATTCAAATTGACCTGACAACACAACGGTTAACTGCTTGGGAAGGTGGAAAACCTGTCTATGCAATTGTTATTTCTTCTGGCAAAAAATCTACCCCCACTCTCACTGGTATTTTTAACATTCAATCCAAGCAGAAGTCTTCCCGGATGAAAGGGGAGGACTATGACGTTCCCGACGTCCCATATACAATGTATTACCAGGGTAACTATGCCATTCACGGAGCATACTGGCATCGCAAATTTGGCACACCAATCAGTCACGGCTGCGTCAATATCGCGCCCGATCACGCTAAATGGCTATTCCAATGGGCATCGTTAGGAACTCCAGTGATTATACAAAAGTAGTCAGTACACAATCAAGCGAACCAAAAGGCTGTTTCACTTTCTTCAATTTTTGGCAATTTGGCAACTACTCAAATTTAAGGACGAGTATCGTAAATGAATTGATGCGGTCTTGCTAAGACATAGCATAACCTAAAACCTCCTCTGCCCGGTTAGCTACCGGGTTCTTTTTCAATTACAACCTATTTAGAGACGTTCCGGCGGAACGTCTCTACACGCATGGATTTTTCACGAATTACCTTAACCGAACGGTATTGACATGTAGGGTGGGCACTGCCCACCAATAAATGCTATTTTCCCTCTTTTTAAGACGAGCGGTGCGTTACTGGGGGGAAAGTCTGATCCGAACAGTATTAAGGACTGTTTAGGTAGTAGGGTCGGAACTGGTGAGTTCAGAGTTGGGATTGTGTTCAAGGTCAACGTTGTAGTCAAAGTGGTAGACATCAGGGTCTTAGTCAAGGTCAAAGTTGTGGTCAATGACAGCGTTCTTGTCAAGGTCAAAGTCTTAGTCAACAACCGGTCGGACTCAAGGTCAGAATAACTTCTTGTGCGCATAAAACTTGAATTGATCGCATTGTCAGGGCGGGGGAACCACATTGTCAGGGC
>CAZZYE010000291.1:0-8297 GCA_964658145.1 uncultured Stigonema sp. | reverse complement strand
TTCCACTTCCAGGTGTGGTAGAATTTATTAATGGTTGGCGAAATTGAGCGTAGAGGCGATCGCGCCAAATAAAGAATGGTTCGTAAATAGGATTATCCGCCAAGCCGGGTACTCCTTTGCCTCTAAGAGTTAGTGGCAGATCCAGATAGGGACCGTTCGGGAACTTCATCAGGATCGATAAACCCGCCACTGCAAAGTCAGCCAAAGTAGGTTCATCTCCCACTAAATAAGGGCTATCAGCCAACAGTAGTGTTAACGCTTCCAAGTCTTGCTTCAAGTCGGCGATCGCACTACTAACTACATCTGGGGTATAACCTACGCCAGAACCCAAAAATTTCAGTACTTCGCTGGGTACTCCTTGCACCAATGTTTTGAGTACATCTGGTGTATCGGTGGGTAATAGGGACTTACGGAAATTCTGATCTTGACTAATTGCAGAAAACAGTGCTTTCCGACCTTTGATACCTATCGACTCATCTGCCCATTCTTCCATCATCAAGCATAAACCCCGTGCTTTTGAATCGGGTGGTATCAATGGACGGGCAGGATACTGATAATCTAAATACTTGGCAATTTCCGTAGAATCTACTATAAATTTATTACCATCTTTGAGTACTGGTACTTGCCCCTGACCAGTCAGGCGGAACAGTTCCATTTGTCCAACACCGGGTGTCACTTCGATTTTGCGGTACGCCAGTCCTTTATAATCAAGGATCAATCGCACTTTTTCTGAGTATTGGGATAGTTCAAATTGGTACAATTCCAACATTTTTCAGCCCCTATCATTGATTCATTTTTTGCTTTTACAATTGTATATTCATTAAAAGTCATTTTTAATAATTATACCTACTTTCATCGCCTGCACCTTCGGTCAAAAAGCTGTTTTTTAGCTAGGTTTGAGTAAATTAACTCATTTACAAAAAATCTTATTTACTCATTGTTTACTTGCATCAAATTTAAGTAGGCGATCAAAATTAAATGTCAGGTCAGCGCCCACCCTCACCTTAGCAATGGTGAGCATCGCTCATCCAAATATTAATAAGGGAACATCAGAGGTAAATAAACCGTCAATTAGTTTAGACTCAATTTAGATTATTGATGCTGAAGGTAGATTATAGTGCAACACCGTTCAGGTAAGGTACTTCGTGCCGCTTCCAATTGCGTGTCTGTACAGAAGTAGACGGTTGGTAAACAACTACTGGACTGCATTGGATTAAGGGTAAAAATTATTGGCAAATTGAATATTGGTAATTAGACGTATTTGTACATATTTGTGGCAAAAAATCTTACTTCTCAGGTTAGATTTTGTGCCTAGTAAAATGTTATAAGTCTTTATGTAATGCGTGAACAGTAAAGCAAAACAAAATTTATGAAGCTAAATAATAGCAACTTGCTAACCAAGCTAGTTAGCATAGCAGGAGTAACGGGCATTGGTCTGTTCATCGGTCTGCCATCGATCGCAAACGAGGTGACAAATCCTCACCCCAGTATTTTCCAACAGCCGACCTCTAACCGCACTCAAAACATTCTGGCAAAAACTCAATATATATCTAATGAGTCTGCACCAGAAGCAGGAAATAACAGTACCAAGAACGAAAAACAGCAGATGGTGGCGCAGGCTAACACTGGCAGCGGCAGCGGAGTACTAAATCCTAGACCCAGTATTTTCAACGACCCTCCCTATAATCGTGGTAGAACTACTACCCCTGAAACCACACCCTCCACGCCAGGAACAGAACCACCGACTCCAGGTACACCTATTATACCTCCGCCAGGATCTGGCAAGCCCTCAACTACTCCATCTTCAGGTACTGGAAGCAAGAATTTAGTAGCGCTGGCGCAGTCAAATGGTCAATTTACAAAGCTATCGGCTGCTTTGAAAGCAGCAGGGCTAACAGACACTTTGCAAGGCAAAGGTCCTTTCACCTTATTCGCACCCACTGATGCCGCGTTTGCCGAATTGCCCCAAGACGCTGTGGCAGAATTGTTGAAGCCAGAGAACAAAGAAGTACTAGTAAAGATTTTAACTTACCATGTAGTATCTGGTCGGGTATTATCCAGTGATTTGAAGTCGGGCGAAGTAAAAAGTATTGAAGGTAGTCCGATCAGCATCAAGGTTGACGGCAAAAATGGCGTGATGGTAAATGATGCCAAGGTAACTCAGGCAGATCTTAAAGCTAGTAACGGCGTTCTCCATGTTATTAATAAAGTGATTCTGCCCCCTAACTTGTAGTCTGAATTGTTAGTGGTTAGTAGTTAGTTGTTAGTGGTAATTTTTGACAACTAACTACTAACTACTACCAACTAACTACTATTTATTTTGACGGGGTTTTTGTATCAATACGGTTTAAGTTGCAGTGGAGATTTTACATGTGTTCAGGAACCGATTTCGTATGCCCAGTCGCAGATATAATAGCAACCCAATGTCAAGGTCCAAAAGATTGTCTCTATCCAAATCCAAATGGCGACTGTACTACTTTTATCCATTGTGAAGTAAATGCTGATGGTATCACGGGTAATCCTGTTGTGAAAGATTGTCCTCTTTTTGATGCACGTGGAAATAAACTGGAGTGGAATGACAACGAAAAACAATGTGATTATCCTCCCTCTCCTACCTGTGGTAACAATGTGAATACAACGTTAGACGAATTAGAAGGGAACGAAGTTAAAGATACGTTAGGAGGTTTATAAGAATAATTGATTGAAATTGGTATTACACTATAACTCTGCTAATTTAATGATCTGCTATACTTTGCACGGGTATAACTTGAGCTAAACCCTTATTCATTTTAGATTTTGAACTAGGATAATGATACTCACAGAAAGCACAATTCATGCCCGTGTGCAGTATAGCAGCTTACTCCCCCAGTCAGATTTGTAAGCAGGTTTTGGTTTATACGTACCCCGACTGGCTCAAGCAGCACTTACCGTAAACAGGGTGTGGGGTGCGGGGTGTGGGCTGTAGGGAAAGACACTATAACGCCACAACAACCGATCCAAGCCCCTAATTTTAATTATGGAAAAAAAGAAAAAATGTCGGATCGAGACACGTAGTGCGTAGAAATACGATGTCCAAGCTTGAAACCCCTGATTTTAATTATGGGGTTCCCCACACCCTACACCCTACCTCAGATCTTGCACCACTGTCTTGTTGCGAAAATCAAAGCCCAAAAAGCTGATGATTACGTAGGGTGGGCACTGCCCACCAGCCCTCCCTATCGAAGGTGCAAGATATGAGCTACCCTCTACACCCCTTTCATGAGTCAGAAGTTTTTCTATAGCAATCCTAAATAAATTATAAACAGGGCATTCCTCAGATCTTCTATTTATAAGCCTTCCAGATTGTTTCTGTTTAGATCTCAAATAGGATTGCTATATCTGTTTTTAAATTATTCATCCAGAACAATTCTTAATTTTGATTAATTATGATAAATACACAGTGTGTCTTGCGTCGCAGTTATCAAGGGTCTATCAAATTATTAGGATTTATTTTTAGTTGCTTTATTTTACTTAGTTGGTCAATGCCTGTGCTAGCCAACACTAATACTCTTGAAATAGAAAACACTAATATAATTAATTCCAAATTAGAAGCTGAAGTTTTGCAGATTATTCGTAATCATCCTGAAATAGTTAAGGAAGCTTTACAAGCTGAGCAGCAGCAACAAAAAAAACAACAAGAAACTCTACAATTAATCAAGCTAGAAATCAAACAAAATCCTAGCAATGTGATTGGTGAATCTCCTGTGATAGGAGCAACAGAAAAAAAGATTGTATTGATAGAATTCTCTGATTTTCAATGTCCTTTTTGCGCTAAAGCTCATAAGACCCTGAAGCAGTTCATGGCAAAACATCAAAACGAAGTCACATTGGTATACAAACATTTTCCTTTAACTTCGATTCACCCTGAAGCCATGTCGGCGGCTAAGGCTGCTTGGGCTGCATCTAAGCAAGGAAAGTTTTGGCAATATCAAGATGTTTTATTTGCAAAACAAAACAAATTGGGCGAGAGATTGTATATTAATACAGCTAAAAAACTAAAACTAGATTTGTCACAGTTTAATGAACAACGCAATTCAGAAGAAGTCAATGCAGTGATTAAAAAAGATAAAGAGTTAGCTGAGAAGTTAGGAATTAAAGGTACTCCTTTCTTTTTCATCAATGGTGAAACTTTTTCTGGTGCCGTACCTTTATCAAAAATGGAAAGTGTGCTATCTAGTACGGCACGGCGTAAATAAACCAAGCATTATTGTGAGAAACGCGCGAAAGTAGAGTCAAAGCAGTTTAGGCTGAAAACAAGGGAACCTGGTGTGGCACGATTAGCTCCACTCGTATTAAATTTGAACGATGGCGATCAATCAGTTCTGCAACAGTTGGTAAACCGACACAACGAGTGCGCAACAACTAGTGGATCAAGGCGTAGATTTTACTGAAGTTTAGACTAAATGGGCAATGTCCAAAAAAAAAGGGGGTCTGATTGAATACAGTCCCCTTTTGGAAGAAGGGCCAGAATTGAACTACCATTAATTGGCATTAGCGCTACTTGCACTCTTCATCGCCCTTGTACTTGCTGATGTCCCAGCCATCGCTCTTGAATCTACTCATAATCAAGGATTCAATCCTCAAGAGATTTTGCGAAATGCCTTAACGTGGGTGAAAAGCCTTGGTGCTGTGGGGGTGATCGCGTTGATCGCTATCTATATTATTGCTACCGTAGCTTTTTTCCCAGGGTCAATCCTCACTTTGGGTGCTGGCTTCGTCTTTGGCGTCGTGTTGGGTTCATTCTACGTCTGTATGCATCCCACAAAACTAGAATCCCTACTTACGGGTGTAACGATGCTTTACCCCTACAGGAAAATATTCCGGATCGCCGATTGGGGCTAAAGCCACTTGTGGCATCTGGTATTCTGGGGGAACGTAGTTAGCAAATTCGCTGTTGAGGCGCTTGAGTTGGGAAAGAATAGAAGATGCTATAACTTGCCTTTTTTCTTCACTACCTTCCACCAAGGGTGCTAACTCTACAACCACAGATAAAAATCGGTTCTTGTCCGCATCTTCTAACACCTGCAACACGAACTTACCTGTCACCCATTCTGTAATTACTGGTTGCTCTAATCCCACCGTCACATTTTCCGGGTAGATATTGGCACCAAAGTAGGAAACTGTAAAGTTAGAGCGTCCGAAGATATAGACAAAAGGCAAAGAGTGTATTCCTCTGACTCCCTGTAGAGACGTTACATGTAACGTCTCTACAACCTGCGGGTGCATTGCGTCATCCTGATTTTGCAATTCTACCACCGGATCGAAACCCCACTCCGCTAAAAATTGGAGCATGGTATCATAACTAATTATCCCCCCAGTGTCCGAGATGTGATAACGCACCAAAGGGATACCATTGTCTCCTGAAAATATTAATGTGCCATCCTTAACTTCAAAAAAGCGACTCAGGGGATCGTACTGTACCAGTGTGGGTAAACGAGATTCGCCGAATAAGGCACGCGCTGCATCTGGATGATTTGCCAAAAATCGCCGAATGCAGATACTTAAAGGTGTTTCATTACCCAATACACCTGCATCCGCCGTACCATAAAGTGATGCCGAGTCATAGCAGGGATTTTGTGAACCAACGCGATCGCCAACCAAACTACGCCATTCCTCACTGAACACCTCTCCTGCCATTACCAACTTTATCTGATATGGCTGCCACTCAATACCACGGGCAATACCAGTGTCAATGACATCTTTAAGGAATGGTGGGTATCCCAATAGGACAACTTGCTCAAAAGATGAACCAAGTTCCTGCACCACTCGCAAGATTTCTTCTTTATTGTTACCAGGAGTAATAACAGTGATAGGATAACCTTTGCTGGCAAGATAGCGACAGCAGTTGGTTGTGAACATTCCACCTACCCAAGTTCCTAAAGCGAAACAAATGACAGCTAGGGTACGTCTGGTATCTGCAGAGAAACTGTCATGAAATATTTGCTCAAAGCGTGTAGCAATTTGCATTTCATCTGCAAAGAAACGCGGCCAAAATGTGGGTTTTCCTGTAGAACCTGAAGAAACCGCTATCATGTCACACGTTTCTAACTGACCGTGACGGCACAAGTTAGCTAAAGGATGACGCAGCAGGTAATTTTCTTTTGTCAGTAGCGGTAGTCTTTGAAAATCCTCCTCGTTTTGGTATTCAGTGGGATTTATCGCTTGTTCTGCCAAGAAAGCCTTATAAGCAGGTACAGTAGCAGCCACCTGATGAAATAACGCCCTTGCTGCTGCTGAAGTATCAGTGTTTAGATGCTGTTGTAGTAGTGTTTCTAGGGGGGTGTGTAAAAAATCTGTAAATGCCTTAAGCGATCGTTGCCGTTGTTCTTCAGAGTTCATAAGGGCTTATTGCTGTAACAAATTCTGACAGAGAACCTAAACCACCGTTAGATGTTGTTAGTATTTTAACCTTTGTTATTTCCTTCCACTCCTTGTATGGGCGGGGTTGCCCCACTGCTTGTAAGGGCGGGGGGACCCCGCCCCTACGTTCTTTTCAGGATTTGCGTAAATTGAATTTCTGGCGTTGTAGCAACTAGTAAAAACACTCTATTTATCCTTCAGCACCATGGACGTCTATTGCAGTAAACAACACAAAAATAATGAGAGTAACCACTTTTGCAACCAATGTGGTGAGACGTTACCTCTTTGTGCAGGGCAAGTTCTGGAAAACCGCTATCGAATTGTACGCCTATTAGGACAGGGCGGTTTTGGACGCACCTATTTAGCTGAGGACATAAATCAATCGCATCAAAAGTGTGTGCTGAAGGAATTTGCACCCCAAGTAGAACAGCAGGAGGATTTACAAAAAGCTAAAGAGTTGTTTGAGCGAGAAGCGAGTGTCCTGAAAAAACTTCAGCATTCACAGATTCCACATTTTCACGCCTCACTACAAGTGAAGTTAGGCAATAAAGATTTTTTCTTTTTAGTGCAAGACTATGTGGAGGGTGACAACTACTGGCAGTTGTTAGAAAATCGGAAAAGTCAGGGACAGACCTTTAGTGAGGAGGAAGTCATCAAGCTGCTGGAACAGATTTTGCCTGTGTTGTCCTACATCCATTCACAGGATGTCGTTCACCGCGATATCTCTCCTGATAATTTGATTTGGCGGAGTTCTGATAATCTACCAGTGTTGATTGACTTTGGTGCTGTGAAGCAATTGCCAGCAAGTAAGGGTTTTTGGTTGACTCAACTGGCTGGAAATCGCACTTTGTTGGGTAAAAAGGGCTATGCGCCAGAGGAACAGCTTCGACAGGGGAAAGCATTTCCTAAAAGCGATTTGTATTCTTTAGCAGTGACGGCATTGGTATTGCTGACAGGGAAAGAACCACAACATCTCTACGACAGCTATCAGGGGACTTGGATCTGGGGAAAGGAAATCAAAGTCAGCCCTAAATTGGAAGCTGTGTTAAAAAAGATGCTGGCTTATAAACCGAGCGATCGCTACCAAAAAGCTGATGAAGTCCTCCTCGATTTACAGTCGTCAACTCCTGTAAAACCTGTAAATTCTCAAATTACCAAGATTAAGACTATGGTAGTTGCTCCTGGGAGACAACGCGTCAATGCTGTTGTGAGTCAAATCCAAGGCAAAACTCAATTCTTTGCTCAAGCAGCAACGCCTGCTTGGCTGCGCCCTTTTGCTGTGAGTCTTGTTGGGACAACTATAGTTGTTTTGACGTTCGCTGGTACTTGGGTGCTAGTCACTGCCGCTATTCATAGTGTATCTTCCTTTTCTCTACCAAAAATCTCACTACCAAAAATCCCAGACGGTTCAGGTTCCTCCAGCCCCGACAAACCATCAGATAACAAGCAAACAAGTCGAGGCAGCCAAATTTTAAGTCGCCGTCAACAGCTAGAAATTCCCAACGGTTTTTTCAATTCCACAGTTAATGAGCTTTTTTATACTAAAAATCCTGACGCACAAGGACGTATCCTCACGGGAAACCCAGAAGATACAGCATTACGGAATGAATGGTTCGATATTGCTGAAGAATTGTTGAATAAAGTAGAACAGGCTAACCTCAGTACAACAACTCGTCGTAAACTAGGAAGCTATAGTGCGCGAGACTATGACACTTGGAAGCAGCAAGCGCAAGCAGGGCAGTTGGGTGATTACACAATCGCTCAACTAAACAAAGACACAAATCAAAAATTCGATCAGCTGTTCCCTGGTCAACGACGTGGGAAACTCAATCAACAGACTTTCGGTCAAATTTGGTATGCGATCGCCGCAGATCAAGTTAGTAAACTAGAATCTGCTA
>CAZZYE010000290.1:0-8308 GCA_964658145.1 uncultured Stigonema sp. | reverse complement strand
CAATTAAGCATCATAGTAGAGAGCAAACTCGTAGGGATGAGGGCGTAACCGCATTGGGTTGACTTCATTATCAAGCTTGTAAGAAATCCAAGTTTGAATAAAGTCTTCGGTGAACACACCTGGTTCCGTCAAGAAAGCGTGATCCTTCTCCAGTGCTTCCAATGCTAGTTCCAGAGAACCCGGAGTAGAAGGAACCTTCGCCAGTTCTTCTGGAGAAAGTTCATAGATATTCTTATCTAAAGGCTGACCCGGATCGATTTTGTTCTTAATGCCATCTAAGCCTGCGCAAAGCATGGCAGCAAAGGCAAGGTAGGGGTTACAAGTAGCATCAGGACAACGGAACTCTAAGCGCTTGGCTTTAGGGTTAGTGCCAGACAGAGGAATACGGATAGAAGCAGAACGGTTACCTTGGGAGTAAGCCAAGTTAACTGGTGCTTCATAACCAGGTACTAGGCGCTTGTAAGAGTTGGTACTCGGGTTGGTAAGCGCCAACAATGCTGGTGCATGCCGAAGGATACCACCAATGTAATGCAACGCCATTTCACTCAAGTGAGCGTATTTATCGCCAGCGAACAGCGGTTGACCATCTTTCCAGATGGACTGGTGGGTGTGCATTCCAGAACCGTTGTCCTGAAACACTGGCTTGGGCATGAAGGTAACGGTTTTGCCGTATTTCTTGGCAACGTTCTTGATGACGTACTTATAAGTCATTAACCAGTCCGCGGCTTCAATCAGCTTACCAAAGCGGAAGCCTAATTCGCACTGACCACCCGTAGCAACTTCGTGGTGGTGCTTTTCAATTGGCACTCCGCACTTTGCCATCACAAGCAGCATTTCTGTGCGCATATCTTGCGATGTATCAGTTGGGGGAACTGGGAAGTAACCTTCTTTGTAGCGAGGTTTGTAACCCAGGTTGGGACCTTCTTCTCTACCGGAATTCCAACGACCTTCTACCGAGTCTACGTAGTAGTAGCCTGAGTGCTGGGTTTGGTCAAAGCGGACATCATCAAAGATGAAGAACTCAGCTTCCGGACCAAAGAAGGCTGTATCACCAACGCCTGTGGAAACCAGATAGTCTAATGCTTTCTGGGCAATAACGCGAGGACAACGGCTGTACCATTCACCTGTGCGAGGTTCTTTGATGCTGCAGATGATGCTGAGGGTTGGTTCTTGCATGAAGGGGTCGATCCAGGCAGTGTTTGGATCGAGTACCATCGTCATGTCTGATTCGTTGATAGCTTTCCAACCCCGGATACTGGAACCGTCGAAAGGTACGCCGTCTGAGAAGGAACTCTCATCAATTTGGTCTTTGTGCACCGTCAGGTGTTGCCAGATGCCTGGGGTGTCGATGAATTTCAGATCGATCATCTGAATGTTTTGGTCTTGAATAAGCTTCAAGACTTCTTGTGGGGTTGTCATTGTTACTCCTTGTCTGCCTACTACTTTAGTAAAACCACAATGTTAAAGCATGCTGACCCTGCTTGGTTTAACTAAATTCACATGGTATCTGAAATATCCTAAGGATTTGAAATTCACCTGTTTTGTATCTTTCGTTACAAAACGTCTGATTTACAGCTGAGATTAACCTTTAATTAACCAATGGTACAAAACTTGAAGGTTCCTCTCATAAGGGGCAACTTTGGCATAAAATCCTTAATTAGCACATAGATTGTTTTTGTGCTGCGGCTTCTTTTTTACAAGTGGCACAAAAAGTAGCAGATGCATAAAAACAGTCAAATAAATATCAAACCATAGATAGAAGTAACTGGGAGAAAAAGACATGCGGGATGCAGTCACAAGTTTAATTAAGAATTATGACGTTGCCGGACGGTATTTTGACCGTCAGGCGATCGACAGCCTTAAATCTTATTTTGAAAGCGGCAGAGTACGATTACAAGCCGCCGGGGCTATTAATGGCAATGCAGCAGCAATTGTCAAGCGGGCTGGTATTCAGTTATTTGAAGAACAGCCTGAGTTGATTCGCCCTGGTGGAAATGCCTATACGACTCGTCGTTATGCGGCTTGTCTACGAGATATGGACTACTACCTGCGCTATGCTACCTATGCCATTGTTGCTGGCAATATGGATGTCCTAGATGAACGAGTGTTGCAAGGGCTGCGGGAAACTTACAATTCTTTAAGTGTGCCAATTGGTCCGACAGTTCTTGGTATCCAAATTATGAAGGATATTGTCAAGGAGCAAGTGGCTGGGGCTGGTATCGCTGATACTAGCTTTGTGGATGAGCCTTTTGATTATCTGACTCGTGAGTTGAGCGAACAAGATATTTAGGTTCAAGGATAGGTTTAGAATTAGGCAAGTCTCTTTTGGGCTTGCTTTTTTTATGAACCGCCAAGGCGCCAAGGAAGCCAAGAGAAGATTGGTTAAGCAAAGGTTGGATGTTTTATTGGTAGAACGTGAGTTATGTTCGTCTCGTCAACAGGCGCAGCGGTTGATTCTGGCTGGGGAAGTGATTGTTGGTGATCTGGTGGTTGATAAGCCGGGGACTGAGGTAGAGGTTTCGGCTGATATTCACATTAAGGAGCGATCGCGTTTTGTTTCTAGGGGAGGGGAGAAGTTAGCGAAAGCAATGGATGTGTTTGGTATTGCTGTGTTCGGGCGTATTTGTTTGGATGGTGGAATTTCTACAGGGGGTTTTACTGATTGTTTGCTACAAGCTGGGGCAAAACAAGTTTATGGTGTTGATGTCGGTTATGGACAAGTGGACTGGGGTCTGCGAAATGATTCTCGGGTGATTTTGCGGGAACGCACTAATTTGCGCTATCTGACGCCGGATGATTTGTATGCTGATGCTGTTCGAGCTGATTTGGCAGTGGTGGATGTTTCGTTTATTTCTTTAACTAAGATTTTGCCTGCTTTATGGCAACTACTGCAATCTCCTCGGGAAGCTGTGTTGTTAGTGAAACCACAGTTTGAAGTGGGGAGAAACCGTGTTGGTAAAAAAGGCGTTGTGCGTGACTCTAACGACCAAGCCGATGCTATTTTCCGGGTGTTGCAAACGGCTCAGGAGTTAGGATGGTGTTATCAAGGTTTAACTTGGTCGCCTCTGATTGGTCCGGCGGGGAATATTGAGTATCTCTTGTGGCTGGGAATGGAATGTGAAATACCCACTCCAGATTTAGAAGCTATTCAGCAAGTTACTCAAGCAGCCACTGCGCATTTTTTAGCCTCACGCAAAGACGGGCAACGGATGCTGTAGCAGATGTAACGGATAATTTATCTGTTAGTCCCAGTGTTGGTGGAATCGGTGGCAACGGATGCGGTAGCGGATGTAGCGGATAATTTATCTGTTAGTCCCAGTGTTGGTGGAATCCGTTACATCCGCTACAACATCCGTTGCCCAATTTCCTGTCGCAAACGATACATAATTGTATTTGGTTCCACCTCAGAGAGAATTTCTGCAATCACTGTACTCGCTCCCAATTGTCCCCAAGTGCAACCTTTTTCTAGATAGATTTGCGCGGCTTTTCCCACGGTGTATGCTCCGTAACCTGCTATACTAGCTTGTGCGATCGCCGTCCCAGCATAAGCACTCACATTTGTGGGATTCTCTCCTGAAGCAATTGCAGCTGTACTTTTGCCTAAACCTAATAGTAAACTACTGCCTAGTTGCCCTAATAGCAAGCCACCGGAACTTAATAAAATTGTTTTTAAAATTTTCCCGGCTTCGTAGCCTGTGATTGGCAAACCATATAACCGTGACAAAGAACGAATTAAAGCCAAGTCTGCTACAGTTCCACCAAGGATATCTAAGAAGGCGATCGGATTTAGCCCTACTGCTAAAGCTTTGTATTTGGTAAATTGCCAGATCAGGTTTTCTGCTTGTTGTTGGCGGAGGTCGATGGTTTTTTGGGCGATGCTGGATTCTGCATCTCTTGCTTGAATCAGCGCGTTTAAAGCTAGGAGCGATCGTCCTTCACGATTGAGAATTTTCAGAATTGTCTGTTTGAGTTCGTCTATTTGTGGTGGTGGTGTCTCCCATTCATAAGTTACATTACCATCGGGCCACTCAACCCGCACTTCTATTGGTGTGGGTTCCGCCGCCACCATGACTATTTCATCAGGTTGTAAAGGCTTTGCCTGCGGATTTGCTGCACCTAATGAACGCAAATTTTTGTAAATAGCTTCTTTATCTATGTCTGGGTACAGGTCTATCTTATTAAAAACGAGAATCAGTGGCTTTTGTGCTTGTCGTAATTCACACAGTGCTTCATACTCAGTGCGTAGAATGTCACCCGACACTACAAACAATATCAAATCAGCCTGACGCACGACTTGTCGTGCGATTTCGGCTCGGGCTTCACCTTCAATTTCATCTAATCCAGGCGTATCAATTAATTCTACCTGTACCTTACCGCTAGGATTCCAACGGATGGAACGAGGGTACTGAGTCACTCCATGAAGGGGACCAGTTTGCAGTATCTTTTGTCCTAGCAAGGCATTCAATACTGTAGACTTGCCACGACTCACTAACCCAAAGGCGGCAATGCGAATCACATTATAGTCTAGTTTGTTGAGTGTAGAGGTCAATACCTCTAACTCAGGTTTTACCAAACCTGCTAATTGTGAGTTTGACAGCGATCCAGGTTTGCGAAGATTTCCATACCAAGACAGCGCCTGTCTGAGACTAGCACGAGCGCGGTTTAAGTGGGTTTCTTGTAAATTACGCACGCTTTTTAGGTTCAGTCGAAATTAGACAAACAATGGGCTACTAATCTATTTTCGTCTAATTCTAAAGCTGTGGGTGTATATTTGATAAATTACAACAAATTTATGCTTGGTCATAGGTAGGAGCGTAACCCATGCCAGTAAAATGGAGAGATTATATCGTTAGCAACCCAGACATACTGCGAGGTAAGCCGAGAATTAAAGGCACTAGAATTCCAGTCAGTCTTGTATTGGGCTATTTAGCGGCTGGGTATACTCAAGATGAAATTATTCAGGAGTTTCCAGACTTGTCAACAAAGCAGATAGCCGCTTGTCTGGATTATGCACGCGATTTATCAGAGTTTGAAACGGTTGCATCGTGAGTTTAAAGTTTTTTGCGGATCACTGTATTCCTAACTCGATTATCAAAAACTTGTGTGATGCTGGCTATGAAGTCTTTATTTTGAAAGATTACATTCCGATTGAATCACCAGATTCTGTCGTTATTAATAAAGCTCAGGAACTCGATACAATCCTAGTTTCTGTTAATGGAGATTTTGCCGATATCGTGACTTATCCCCCAGCTAATTACAAAGGCATCATCTCTATACAGTTAAGGAATCATCCTGAGATAATTCCCCAACTGATGGAAAGGCTGAAACACTATTTTTCAGCTAATAGTAATATGTTGCACTATCAAGGTAAGTTACTTTTAGCAGAAGTCCATAGAATTCGAGTGCGAGAATAAGAATGTAATTCTGGGAATATTTACCAAAAGTAAGAGGGACGCTGCACTATTTGTCTAGGGATCTTTGGATAATAGAACCTGGATGAACAAGATCTTGTTCATCCAAGGTGTTTTGGAGGTAGGGAGGTATGTGACAACCTAAAGTTGCTGCACCTTAGCTGTCATCTGATGTAAATTAGGCGGGATGACAATCTTTGCACTCTTAAGCGGTTGTTCACGGATTCAAAGATGCTATTGATTCCAACGAGATTTTTAGGGCATTAATGCTTTCATTCTTGTGACTGCGGTCTTTGATGATTTTTTCGTAGACAGCCTCGTAACCATCAACCATTTTGGTAACGCTAAACCTGTTTTCTACATCTTCTCGGCAGGTTTGGCGATTTAGTTCCAAGGCTGCGGGAATCATCGCCGCCATTTCTTCATAGTTTTGGCAGACAAACCCTGTTTTGCCGTGGGTAATTACCTCTGGTACGGAACCTAAATTAATGCCAATCACTGGTGTACCAGCTGCCATTGATTCAATCATCACCAAGCCAAAGGGTTCTTGCCAGGTAATGGGGAAGAGAGTGATTGCAGCATTGCCCAGAAGTTCAGCTTTTTCGGCGTGGTTCACTTCGCCGAGGAATTCAATTTGCTGATTATCAATATGAGGCGCAATCTCTTTTTCAAAAAACTCAGTATCTACGACATCAACTTTTCCTGCCATTTTTAGACGCCAACCTGCTTGCTTTGCAATGGCGATCGCATGTTGTGGTCCTTTTTCTGGCGAAAAGCGTCCCAAGAATACCAGATATGGTGGTTCTTGAGGATGGGCTACAAAAGGATATTCTTCAGGTTTAATGCCGTTGTAAACAGTGCTGACGTAGTTCAGATCTAGTTGACGCTGCGCGTTACTAATGCTGATGTATGGTTGCGAGGAGTGCTGGGTGAATACTTTGCTGTTGTCTCTGGTAAATATGCCATGCAGGGTATGCACTGTGGGTGTTGACGCTAGACATGCCACAGGCAATGTCCAAATTCCTACATGAGAGTGAATTATGTCGAATTCTGCCGCTTGTTGGTAAACTAGGCTGGTTTCAAGAATTTCGTACATCACATGCTCTTTGATTTCTGGATCTAAGCGCAATGCACGCGGGTAAACCGCTTCTAACCTAGCCAAAGTTTGTGAATCGCCAGAGGCAAACAAGGTAACATCATGACCTCGAAGTACCAGTTCATCAGTCAAGCGACTCACTACCAGTTCAATTCCTCCGTAAGTAGGAGGCGGAACTCGTTCCCACAAGGGGGCTACTTGAGCAATCTTCATAAGTTGTTTTGGTTCAGCAAGTAAATTAGTCGTTGGACAAGGGTTGAGAGACTTTAGACTAGAATATCTATACCTCCTATATCTGAAGTTTTCATTAACCAAACTTGCTGTTAACTACACAATTTTGGTTAACCTTACCCTTTAAGTACCTTCCTCTAAATTTACACCCTAGCTTAAGAGCAGTAAGTTTTTATTTTATTCTCTCCTTTTAATCTAATACATTTATCTTAAGAATTAGTTAATAAAATTTATTTGTCAAAACAAAATGCAATAATGGGAGCAATTATTAACAGGCTAAAATTGCTTATAGACAAGGGAATAGAAACTAATAACTAATTGACTAATTACTTATAAAAGCTGAACGGCTTCTTTACTGGAAACGACCTATACCAATAGGGTGCAATTGGCGTTTGACATACCTCACCCAACATGACAAGTAAAAATTAGAGATCGGGTGCGCTATGAGCGCATGTTATTACCTGAAAATTTTTCCTAATTACTTAACTTGCTGCGTTCCTAAGCATCGCATAAAAATGGTGATCTCACACGTGTCTTGACATTGCATGCAACGTCAAGACAAAGGTTATCGATAAGAGCGCACTTTAGCAAGCGTATTGGCACATAGCAATCCTTGCAGGAGTTATCAACACCTCTCCCTTGTCCCTCCAATACTCACCTTACTGCATAATTTTAATTTGTCAGGTAAGCTGACAACAGCAGTTTTAATCCTGAAAACGATGACGGCAAATACTCCCACTATTCTCGCCTTAGACTTTGATGGTGTCATTTGCAATGGACTGATTGAATATTTTGAGGTATCGTGGCGTACCTATTGTCAAGTATGGTCGCCTGCTAACCAGACACCACCAGATGATTTAGCTCCAAAATTCTATCAGCTTAGACCTGTCATTGAAACAGGTTGGGAAATGCCCATTTTAATCAAAGCGTTATTAGAGGGAATTGCTGAAGAAAAAATGCTGAAGGACTGGGAAAGTATCGCCAAAAATATTTTACAACAAGACAATCTCAATTCAACAGAGATTAGCAGTAAACTAGACAAAACGCGGGATGATTGGATTACTAGAGATTTAAACGGTTGGCTCAAGTTACATCGATTTTATCCGGGTGTCGTGGAGAAAATCAAAGCAACTACTGAAAGTGTAGTAACGTTATATATAATTTCCACTAAAGAAGCACGTTTCGTACAGCAACTGTTGGAACAACAAGGGGTTACTCTTAGCAAAGAAATGATTTTTGGCAAAGAGGTAAAGCGTCCAAAATACGAAATTTTGCGAGAATTAATTCAAGAGGCAAATAGTTCACCAGAAATATGGTTCGTAGAAGACCGACTAAAAACATTACAGTTAGTTAAACAGCAACCAAACCTAGAGGATGTAAAACTCTTCCTTGCCGACTGGGGCTACAATACTTCATCTGAAAAAGCTACTGCCCAAAATGACCCGCGAATTCAGCTATTATCACTTTCTCAATTTGCCAAAGATTTTTATAATTGGCTAATTGCTAATTCCTAATTGCTAATGGCAATGAACAATTAGCAATTAGCAACCAACAACTAACAACCAACAAC
>CAZZYE010000289.1:0-8401 GCA_964658145.1 uncultured Stigonema sp. | reverse complement strand
AGAGCTTCGCGCACTACGTGTCTCGAAATACATATTTTTCATTTTCCATAAATAAATATATTCGCATGTATCCTTTTTT
Source organism: uncultured Stigonema sp. (assembly GCA_964658145.1). Taxonomy (GTDB): domain Bacteria; phylum Cyanobacteriota; class Cyanobacteriia; order Cyanobacteriales; family Nostocaceae; genus Stigonema. The sequence goes on along the minus strand of CAZZYE010000289.1, from coordinate 8,322 downwards.
ATTTTTTTTGACTTTTGACTTTCCCCAGGGTGGTCACCGTGCCATTTACCCTTCCTCCTTAACCGAACCGTATTGGAAGTAGTTCCGCAATTCCCGATTCCACCTAGAGTTTTGGCAACTCTATTTAAAGACTGCGTTACGTTTTGTACCTCTTCATAAGAACCGAACTCATTTCCATGTAATACTGCGTCTTTGAAGAAATCTACAGTTTTTCTAGCTTTCGGGTTACGGATAAAGACTGTGATCCGACGGTCAGGACCGCCCACTTCCTTCCAGTTTTTGGTTTCCCCAGTCAAAATCTTTTGTAATTGTTGTAGGGTCAGACCTTCTTTGATTGGAAGCCCAAGATTTACATAAATGGCAATACCATCAATCGCAACGGGCTTCTCCTCTAGTGCAAAGCCTTTTTCTTTAGCAGCTTGTAACTCAATTTGTTTGAGATTACGGGAAGACTGAGCAAAACTAAGATCTCCGTTTAAAAGCATTTTAATTCCGGTTCCTGAACCAAGCTTGTCTTCCTGCGCCGACGGAACATAGACTTGCTTTTCCCAAACTCTTCTAAATTCAGTCAATAAGGTAATTAAAACAGTGAATAAGAAGACTAAGTAAAAGTAGAAAGCAAAATGCTCTCCTAGACGTGCGAGTATCATTGAAGTTAAATTCAGCAGAGCAGGTGATTGCTCTGCTGGTCTTCAAAACCATAGATAGCGGCCCTTTAGTTGTAGCAACCAACACAGGATTTTTTAACTTAACCAGGCTCACATCTTGCATCAAGCCATAAACTAAAGTAGAGACGTTGCATGCAACGTCTCTACACCTGTTAAAACTCGCTTCAACACCGCTACAATTTTCAACAAATGCACAATTTTGCTTGCGAAATCAACTAATATGATCAAAAAGTTACATTTTGCAAGGCGTAAAAGCCTCGTTAATTGATAGCCTAGTCCTGAACTTTGGTATTTTACTGTTAATAACTATTATTATCTTGATTATTTTAGCGCTGGGAGTTTTTATGTCTACAAAATTACCATTAAATCCAACCCTGCGTACTGTTCTTGTCGCTCTTACCATTGGATTCGTTGGGTGTAACAATGCACGTAATTTGGCAAACACCTCTTACACGACTACCAATACTGCTGCGTTGAACAATAATCTTCCCCGAGTCGTAGCAACTACAAGCGTATTGTGTGATTTAACCAAACAAGTTGCAGAAGAGACAATAAATCTCACCTGCTTAACTTCCCCTGATACCGATCCTCACCTTTATCAACCCTCGCCAGAAGACCGCAAAGCAATTGAGCAAGCTAAACTTATTTTCTTTAATGGTGACAATTTTGAACCGAGTGTGTTGAAATTAATTAAAGCAAGTAAAAACCGTGTACCCAACATTGCAGTAGGTCAGCGTGCCGTTCCCAAACCACTACAATCTAGAGAAGGCGGCAATAACGTACCTAACCCTTATGTTTGGCACAATGCTAAATATGGTATCAAGATGGTAGAGGTAATTAGGAGTAACTTGAGTAAGATATTACCTAAAAATAAGTCAATTTATAACAGCAACGCCAAAAAAATCAACAATGAACTGACCCAACTGGATGGTTGGATCAAGTCACAAATTGCTACTATTCCCACAAATCAACGCAAGTTAGTGACAACCGATAACGCAATGAGTTACTATGCGCAAGCTTATGGTCTTCAGGATGCAGGTGCTTTAGAAGGTATTAATGTATCGGCAAAACCCACCACTGCACAAGTAAAAAAACTGGTTCAAAATATCACACATGCGAAGATACCGACAATTTTTGCTGAAACTACAATTAAATCTAATTTGATTAGGTCTGTAGCCAAAGAAGCGAAAGTGAAAGTTTCAAAAAGGGAACTGTTTGCCGATGACTTAGGTGCGCCAGGAAGCGAGGGGGACACTTACCAGAAAATGATGGCTGCTAATACACGCACAATTGTAGAAGGGTTAGGGGGAACTTACCTTATATTTGAACCAAAAATTTTGAAGTAGGCAAAGAGTTAGTTGTTGGTTAGTAGGGGCGAACGGCCGTTCGCCCCTACAATTGTTGTTTGTTAGTTGGTAACTGCTTACTGCAATTGAGTTAGACAGTTAGTTATTTATCCTTTATAATAAAAAAGGGGATATGTAAAAATCGGGTAAGTGAAATGTAGAAGTACACTTTGCCCTCCCTGAACGCAGTGCCTAATGTAAATGCGGGACCGATCGCGTCTCAACTGGGCATGAGACTATAAAAAAAACAGCGACTCAGTCACTGGTGCAGACAGGCAGGTCAGGGTAAAATGTTGCTAGGTAAACTAATTCCTTGATGAGGTTGATAATTCATGAAAGTTCAAGCGTTGGAGCTTCAAATCGGAAATCACATCAAAGCCTACTGCAATAATAAGATGCAGACCTGCACAGTGAAACAGATTCTTGATCCTAGTCAGGACATTATTACATTCACCGTATCTACATCAGGACATTATCGAAGCTTAGGCTCATACGTAGTCAGATTCCAGCGAGAGGCTTTGGTTAATTTAGCAGGCTAGTTAAAGAAAAGTTCTCCAGGAATTAGGTTGTCTCTGTACATAATTGATACACTGAGTGAAGACTGCAGATAATACCACAGATGCTTCACAGAGGATCAATATGTCTTGTCAAGAGGTCTTCGTCTTTCCTGTATCTTTTGCCCAACAGCGGCTGTGGTTCATCGACCAGTTGATACCTGGCAATGTCGTTTATAATGTGCCGACAGTCATTCGCTTAACAGGTATCGTCAACTTAACGGCACTAGAGCAAACGTTTAACGAAATCGTGCGTCGTCATGAAACCCTACGGACTACATTTAAGGTGCAGTCGGGGCAACCAGTGCAGGCGATCGCTCCCAGCTTAAGCATACCTCTGTCTGTATTAGATCTGCGGCAATTACCCACAGACGAACGTCCAACAGAAGCAAAGCGGGCGATCTTGTACGAGATAGAACATCCTTTTGATCTGTCTTCAGGACCATTACTGCGAGTGATGTTGCTTATTCTTGGGGAGACAGAACATATTCTATTGCTGAATATGCACCACATCATCTGCGATGATTGGTCCATCGGAGTACTAATTCGGGAACTGAGTGTTATCTACACACATTTGGCTTGTCTTGACGCGATCGGTCGCGTCTCTACATCTTCGGTCAAGACAATCCTGCCAGAACTACCTCTTCAGTACGCAGACTTTGCCCACTGGCAGCGCGAATGGTTGCAAGCCGTAGGGGCGAAGGGTTGTTCGCCCCTACAAACCCAGTTAGCTTACTGGCGGCAGCAATTAAACGGCATTTCCATGCTGCATCTGCCTACCGACCGACCAAAACCAGCTATCCAAACCTATCAAGGAACAACACAATTTATCGAGTTACCACTCAAGCTAACTGATGCACTTCAGACGCTTTCGCAGCAAGAAGGTGTCACATTATTTATGACACTGCTGGCAGCATTTCAGACATTGCTCTACCGCTACACACACCAAGAAGATATTGCAGTAGGTTCGCCAATTGCTAACCGTAACCGCAGTGAAATTGAGGGGTTAATTGGTTTTTTTGTCAATAGTCTGGTGTTACGGAGCAACTTATCTGGAAACCCGACTTTTCGGGAACTACTAGGCAGAGTACGGGAGGTAACACTAGGAGCATACAGCCACCAAGATTTGCCTTTTGAAAAGCTAGTTGAGGATCTGCATCCAAAGCGAAATCTGAGCCATCATCCACTATTTCAAGTAGTGTTTGGTTTCGAGAATGCTCCAATGTCGGCGCTAGAATTGCCTGGGTTAGTGCCTAGCTTGATGAATATTGACTTTAAAACAACGCGCTTTGATTTAGAGTTACATCTCTGGAAGTGTTCTGAAGATTTTAGGAGCTTGTGGGGGGCTAAGTGGGAGCATTCTGATGGTCTTAGAGGCTTAGTGGTATACAACACGGATTTATTCGATCAAGCCACTATTACCCGGATGCTAGAACATTTTAAAACACTTCTAGAAGGCATTGTTGCTAATCCAGAAGAATGCATTGCAAATTTACCGCTTCTGAGCGAAGCTGAGCTACATCAGTTGTTAATTGAATGGAATGATACTCAGGTAGATTATCCTCAAGATAAGTGTATCCATCAGTTGTTTGAAAATCAGGTAAAGCAGAATCCTGATGCCATAGCAGTCATTTTTGAAGATGTAGAGACGCCGCATGCAACGTCTGTACTTACCTATCGAGAGTTGAATATCCGCAGCAACCAGTTAGCTCACCACTTACAAAAAATGGGGGTAGGTACGTCCGTTGTCGTAGGCATCTGCTTGGAACGTTCAGCAGAAATGATTGTGGGGTTGCTGGGCATATTGAAAGCGGGAGGAGCTTATGTACCTTTAGATCCTAGCTATCCATGCGATCGCCTGAATTTCATGCTCTTAAATGCACAAGTTTCTGTATTGCTGACACAAGAAAAGTTTGTTCAGCATTTTAAGGACTTCCCAAACCCGGTAATTTACCTCGAGCGTTCAGGAGAAATTATTTCCCAAGAAAGCAAAGAAAACCCGAACAGCGAAGTCACAAGCGACAACTTAGCCTATGTGATCTACACTTCTGGTTCTACAGGCAAGCCTAAGGGAGTGGCTGTGACTCACCTCGCTGTAAATCGCCTGGTATGCAACACAAACTATGTAAAATTAGAAAGCTCTGATAAAATTGCCCAAGCCTCGAACACTTCTTTCGACGCTGCTACATTCGAGATTTGGGGAGCGTTACTTAACGGCGCTCAACTTGTAGGAATTAGCCAAGATGTCATTCTTTGCTCTAACGAATTTGCATTACAACTGAGACAAAAAGGCATCAGCGTTTTGTTTTTGACCACCGCCTTATTCCAACAGATTGCCAGAGATATTCCGCCAGCTTTTGCTTCGTTGCGATATTTACTATTTGGTGGCGAGACTGTTGACCCAAGGTGGGTTAAAAAGGTGATAAAAAATGGTTCGCCCTGGCAATTAATTCATGTTTATGGTCCTACAGAAAGTACAACATTTTCTTCTTATTACTGTGTGGAGGAAGTACCAGAATCAGCCACATCTATTCCCATTGGTCGCCCGATTAGCAACACACAAATTTATCTGTTGGATACCAATTTACAGCCTGTGCCCATTGGTGTTACAGGCGAGTTGTATATCGGCGGTGATGGACTAGCGCGAGGCTATTTCAACCGTCCTGAATTAACACTAAATCGCTTTCTTGAAGAAACCGGGTTGATCTCAGCACGTCTTTACAAAACGGGTGACTTAGCCCGCTATCTACCAGACGGCAATATTGAGTTTGTCGGTCGCATCGACAATCAAGTAAAGATTCGCGGCTTCCGCATTGAGTTGGGAGAGATTGAAGCGGTGCTGAGTCAACATCCAGCAGTGGGCGAGACGGTAGTGATGATTCAGGAGGACATACCGGGACTCAAGCACCTAGTCGCTTATATTGTTCCTGATGTGGAGCATGCAACGTCAAGACAAAATCTAAAATCGACAGAGCTGCGCCAATTCCTAAAACAGAAGTTACCAGAATACATGATACCATCAGCTTTTGTGCTGCTGGAATCCCTACCGCTGACACCCAACGGCAAAGTAGATCGCCACGCCCTAAAAGCCCCCGCTACACTCACCCTCGATCTGAAAGAAGATTATGTCGCGCCACGGACATCCGTTGAAGAGGTACTAGTGGAAATTTGGGCTAAAGTTTTGGGAAGAGAGCAAGTAGGTGTTCACGACAATTTCTTTGAATTGGGCGGTCATTCTCTACTAGCAACTCAGCTAACTTCCCGAATCCGCGACACCTTTCAAATCGAGATGACTGTACGCCAGTTGTTTGAAGCACCGACGGTGGCACAATTTGCTAGGTACATTGAAACCATGTGTTGGGCTGCATTCGGTTTGCATCCGACCGGAACTACGGATCGCAAGCGAGAAGAAGTGGAATTGTGAACTACCCGTCCTCGTCGGGTATAGTGGCGTTTGGGATTGCTTCAGTTCGTTCGCTTCGGAGTCGCGATCACACGCGCCCTTGGTGTTCAAGCCAAGGCGATCGCACCGAGTTGAATCACGGTGCGTTACGGACGAACGTCCTAACACACCCTACAACATAGGTAATTAATGGAGTTTCAACTATTATCGCATTTAAAACAAACATTATCTGCGAGAAATGATTGTTAAATTCAATTCATTAGGATATTAAATGTGAGCGAAAAATTCAGCAATTGTATGGTATTGAGCAATTATGAGGAAATCAAGAATGATTTTTTTAGCTCTATTTATGCATTTATATAAATAAAATCAATGCGAACTTCTGAGTTAATTGAAAATTGGTATTAACTCCAGACAAATTTTGCTCAACAAGAGTCAGGAGTGGGTCATCCTATGACACTGCAATATTAGCGGTCAAGGGTTGAGAAACCACGTTTTTGTACTTGGCAAGACAGAAATCTCGTCGCTTTTAATCAAAGAAACTGGGTGTCGGGGATGATTGAATTGGTGTTAAGGATCACACACCTTAAAACATAAGGTGGGCTAAACTCCCACATTCTCAGGTTTTTGTCAATGCGTAATTTTAGTTAGTGTAAAAAATCATATCGATTACGCATTGACATGTTTAAGCGTTTCAACCTATTGTTAGCTCTCAGTGATGAAATTTCGACCGCAAAAATGTTTGAGTGACCCTTAGTAGCGTAAGTAAGCCAAACATTCCCGATCGGTTCCACCGACGATAAAAATCAATAAACTCGTCAAGTCCCTCTGAATGAAATTCATTTTTCATCAGGCTGTAGCCTCTACCTACTCGGAGTACGAATACTTACGGAATGTGAGTTTCAACCGACTTTAATTAAAGGAGAAGAGGCAAATGATAATTGTAGATCCCAGTAGCTTGAGTACTATTAGCCATGCTCTCAATGCTGCTTCTGTAGACAACGTCAGAACTCAAAATCAATTGAGCTTCACTCGCAGTGAAGATACCAAAAAGCAGCTAGCAAATAGCTTAGGAACGCTTTCAGACCTGCCTCCAGCTACTACCCTCAGTCCTAGTACTTCAAGTACTATTAGCCATGCTCTCAATGCTGCTTCTGCCATCAGTACTAACATCGAAAAAAAATTGAGATCTCGGCGGAGTGAAGGGATAAAAGAGCAGCATACTTCGGGAACGCTTTCACACCTGCCAAAAGCTACTACCCGCACTCTCATAGCCCAAGCCAGCACAGACAATAGCAAGTGCGGTCCTGGGCAATCGCGCGACAAATTGACAGCGCCGTTCGCCTGCGACAGCATTTGGAATGTACCGATTGGATCGAACGCGAAATACGTTGATACCAATATCGGCTCAAAAGGCATTGGAATTGACACCGACTGGTTTGTCATAACTAAGAACAGCGACCCGCTTGTGCAAACCTATGCGCCTGGTGCATGGGGTCCAGGTCGTTGCACTGGCACAAATCCGCAGCAGCAGGCGCAGTGGCATCCCGAAGCGAGTCAGCCGTTGAATATTCCCTACGATCTCATCGTGCCGGATGCAACGCCCACGTATACTCCAAACGGCTCTGCTCAAATACTCAAGCCGGATGGTCACACCCTAGAGTCGTTCACTACGCTCGCCCGTTGTCAGAAAGGTGGTCCACTCTACGGCAATTGGTTCGGAGAGCAGGATATCTACGGCGATGGCATCGATGGTGGGCATGGTGCTTCCGGGATGTCAAGCATTGGCGGTAGCATTCGCGTTGGTGAATTGTTGAACGACAATCCCATCCGTCACGCACTCAAGATTGATCTCTGGGGCAAGTGGCTGAACTACAATCCTTCATCGCCAACTCCCGGTCGCCGATGGCCTGCCCGTCTCGCTGATTTTAATGCACCAAACCAATATCTAGGCTCCAACCAGGCACTAGTCATGGGTTCCTTGCTGGCGATTCCACCAGGCGTTACAGCCGAAAGTTTGGGACTGACATCCAAAGCGGGTAAAAAGGTATTCCAGGCGTTGCAAGACTACGGTGCTTATGTCGTTGACGATTCAGGCTTCGACTACAATTACCTCTGCGTCGAGAGCAACGCCGAGCAGGAGTACACTAACACCACCGGCAATCAATTGTCCGCAGATGCTGCGTTCCAAGCCGACTTCGCAAAAATCATTGCTGTGGTGAAAGTCGTGGACAACAACGGACCGAATAGCATTGGTGGGGGTGGTACACCGCGCCAACCATTGCCACCGCCAATTGGAAACTAGAAGGTAATGGCTAATTGCTAATGGCTAATGGTGAAACCAGTCCTTG
>CAZZYE010000288.1:0-8414 GCA_964658145.1 uncultured Stigonema sp. | reverse complement strand
TGTTCGCGTTGAAAGGGCTGGCATTGCCCACCCTACAAAAATAGCGTTATTGCAACTGGTGCAAGATGTGATGAGAGGTGTTCACGAATCATTTAGGATTGCTATAGATACGCTACAGTTTCTTGCTCTGATCTAAAGTAGCGGTTTAACCGTTTGCCTTAAATCTCTGTAAACCTATTTATCCTTATTTTTCGCGATAAATAGGTTTACATCATTAATTATTTATACTACTTCATCATTTATACAAATTTCAAACATTATAATTTTACATTGATTGGCTATTTTTACACATTAAAAAAATATTTTTACAGGTGAAAATAATATAAATTTGGATACTGATAAGTATTTTCTCGCAGACAAAATGACAATGGTTAATTTCAATATTGAAACTTTATCACTTAAATATTTTTTTAAATACAACCTTCATAATTCATCTGATATAACTAATTATGTGGGATTAAGCAAATCAGTAAAAACACAGACACTTATCTTCTCAATAAATCCAATTATGTCTCGTTATAAATCAATACACTTCAGTTGGTAGTATTCAGTCCTTGACGATCCCCCCTAGCCCCCCTTAAAAAGGGGGGAAAAAGCCCCCCTTTTTAAGGGGGGTTGGGGGGATCAACACCTTAACTGAACAGTATTGCGTTATAAATAATTTTTTACTAATTACACTCAAAACAAAAAACCAGGTATTTAAGTCTAAGTCTACATACGCATTGATATTTACCTAAACTGGACTACCTTAAATTAATAAAACCAGCTATATAGTGTTTTTTATGTACTTTCGTACTGACCAAATTATAGGCATTATCAGAAGTGAATGCAGCTTTTGTTTGGAATTATATAGCCTTATTTTGCCTCGATAAAGATCCTACTTAATAAAACCTTCACAAACAAACTTACAACTATGAAACTTTATACACCTATTGATCTAGACCATATTCAACAAGACCTTCCCTGCTTAATTGAAATTGCCGAGTGGGTTAAAAAATTTTTGGCAAGACCTCATCCTGATTTAGGTAGACCTGGTCCTGTTTGCCCTTTTGTGCCTCAAGCACTCAAGTCAAACAGCATTCGGCTAGCAGCTATTCGTGCTAAAAACTTGGAGTCTTCTCAAGTTGAAGAGATTGTTCTGGGCTACCTAGATACTTTCCAGGAATTAGAACCACGAGAAAGAGAAGCAGGACTAAACAAAGTAATATTACTAGTCTTTCCTGATGTTCATATAGATGATACTGACAAACTGATTGATGGTGTCCAACAAAAACTTAAGCCTTTGTTTGTTGAACAAGGACTCATGTTAGGGGAATTTCACAATCGTACTGAAAGCCCTGGTTTGCATAACCCAAACTTTCGTCCCCTACGTAGCCCCATTCCCCTCTTAGCTATCCGCTTTATGGTTGAATCTGACCTTCCTTTTCTTGTAAATACAGATAATTTAGGCTTACGTATTAGGTATCTTGAAGCTTACTTACAGCATTTCGAGAAAAGTCGGAATAATATATATTTAAGTAATGCTCGTCAGGTATTGACGTTGGCAAGAAATCAGCTTGAACAAGAAAATTCATTATCATTAAGTCGCGATGTATCTCATACCTACAGATCGGATAATTATTGCCCATTTGCTTCACAATTAGGGCTAGTATGAAACTTACATTTCGCCCGTACAGACGTTCCGCCGGAACGTCTCTGCAATAACTTTTTTCCGGAAATAATTTGGATTTATTGACCCAGATTCTGGAAACCACTCAACTACCTACCGAAATTATTTCTTGATTGAGCGATTTGAAATTCGAGGAGATTTAAGAGAAATGAATATATATAAAGAAACTATTACACCCAAAGCCAACTACGACTTAGTCTCCTTGTCTGTTACCCAGCAACTAGAGTATCCCCAGGATAAGTGTATTCATCAGTTGTTTGAGGCGCAAGTAGAGCGTAGTCCCAACGCCGTGGCGGTGGTATTTGAAGCAACGTCTATCACCTACCAAGAGTTGAACTTAAGGGCTAACCAACTAGCGCACCACTTGCAAGCACTGGGGGTAAAGCCCGATATGCTGGTGGGTCTGTGTGTCGATCGCTCTGTGGAAATGGTAGTCGGAATGTTGGGCATCCTCAAAGCAGGTGGTGCTTATGTGCCTTTAGACCCGCGATTACCTCAGGAGCGATTAAAATTTATGTTGTCAGATTCCCAAGTGTCGGTGCTGTTGACGACCGAAAAGTTGTCTGCCGCATTGCCGGAATCTGAGGCGCAAGTGGTTTGCTTGGATACAGACTGGGATCTCATCTCCCTTGCGAGTAAAGAGAATTGTGTCAGTCATGTGACATCTGACAACTTGGTTTATGTCATATATACCTCCGGGTCTACAGGACAGCCCAAGGGTGTGATGATAGCTCACCGTGGGGTCTGCAATCAACTCTACTGGCGGCAAACAACCTTTAAATTAACCGCACAAGACAAAGTTTTACAGACGATTTCTTTGAGCTTCGACCCGTCTGTTTGGCAGATATTCTGGCCGTTGTTGTTTGGCGCACAGTTAATCTTAGCTCGTCCCGGCGGACATCAGGACACAGCTTACCTCGTTAAGATGATTGCAACAGAGGCAATCACAGTCATTGGATTGGTTCCCTCCATACTCCGCGTATTATTGGAGGAAAAGGGTTTCGAGAATTGTACTAGCCTCAGGCACGTTACCTGCGGTGGTGAGGCTTTGCCTGTTGCACTCATCGAGCGCTTCCATGCTTTAATGAACAAGGAAAATGTTCTGCATAATTGCTATGGTCCGACAGAAGCTTCTATCGATGCAGCTACATGGACATGCAAACAGGAAACGCTCTTCAAAATTGCACCGATTGGTCGCCCAATTGCGAACACACAAATTTATATCCTGGATGAGGATTTGCAGCCTGTGCCTGTAGGCGTCTCTGGGGAAGTGCACATCGGCGGTGTTGGTTTGGCGCGAGGTTATCTCAACCGTCCGGAACTGACTAGGGAGAAGTTTATTCCCAACCCCTTCTTCAAGAGTGATGAAGAGACGTTGCGGCGGAACGTCTGTACAGAATTCGATTCTTCAATTCAAAAATATTCTTCGGAACGCCTGTATAAGACTGGGGACTTGGGGCGTCGATTAAGCGATGGGAATATTGAGTTCTTAGGTCGGATTGACCACCAAGTGAAAATTCGTGGCTTCCGGATTGAGTTGGGAGAAATTGAAGCTGTGCTTGCTCAACATCCGGCAATCGAACAGAACCTGATTATCGCAACAGAGGACGTTCCAGGGGACAAGCGACTTGTAGCATATGTGGTGGCACAGCAAGTACTCAAAAAGAGTGAATTGCGCTCCTTTTTGGTGGATAAACTACCTGAGTACATGGTACCTGCAGCCTTCATATTCTTGTCCGCCCTGCCATTAAATCCCAACGGTAAGGTAGACCGCCACGCCTTGCCTGTACCGGATTCATCTAGTTTCAGTCGGTCTGAGTATTTTGTTGCACCCCGTACTTCTACGGAAAATGTTTTAGTGGCGATCTGGGAGCAAGTTCTCAGTTTAGAACACATAGGTATCTACGACAACTTCTTTGAATTGGGAGGGCATTCGCTGCTGGCAACGCAAATTATTTCTAGGGTGCGCGAAGCCTTCTCTGTAGAACTTCCTCTGCGCAGCCTGTTTGAAGAACCTACCGTGGCTGGCTTAGCTGAGTGCATCAAGACGCACAGCCCAAGCCCACTACTAGGAACCATTCAACCCGTACCACGGGACGCAAACCTGCCCCTGTCCTTTGCTCAAACACGACTGTGGTTCCTCAACCAACTGGAGGGCATCGGTCACACCTACAACATATCAATGGCTTTGCACCTCATTGGTTCCCTCGACGTAGTTGCCCTAGAGATGGCATTGCTTGAAATCGTGCGGCGTCACGAGAGCTTGCGCACCACCTTTAAAATGGTGAATGGCTCACCCGTCCAGGCGATCGCCCCTCCGATTTTAGATTTTAAATTGCCGATTTGGGATTTGGGGTTAACCCAAAATCCGCAATGGGATGAGGTGCAACGTTTAGTCACCGAAGAAGCGCAACGCCCCTTTGACTTGGCGTCGGGTCCCTTACTGCGAGTAACCTTGCTGCGACTAGGCGAATCCTACGTGCTACTGATGACGATGCATCATATCGTCTCCGATGGCTGGTCAAAGGGGATATTTATCAGAGAATTGTCCAGCCTTTATGAAGCCTTCTTAAACGGAACTCCTAGCCCTCTGCCGTCGTTGCCCATCCAGTATGCTGACTTTGCTCACTGGCAGCGGCAGTGGCTGCAAGGTGTAGGGGCAAACGGCCGTTCGCCCCTACAGACTCAGCTAAACTACTGGAAGCAACAATTGGCGGGACTTACCCTGTTGGATCTGCCCACAGACAAACCGCGACCCCCGGTTCAAACCTTCCGTGGTGCAAAGCAATCCTTGGAATTATCCAAGACATTGACTGAAAGGCTGAAGGCGCTGTCGCAGATCTCAGGTGTTAGCCTGTTTATGACACTGCTGGCGGCGTTCAAGACTTTGCTCTACCGCTATGTCGGGCAGGAAGACATCGTTGTGGGTACTCCGATTGCTGGTCGTAATCGGGCTGAAATCGAAGATCTGATTGGATTCTTCCTCAACACCCTAGTTCTACGCACCGACCTTTCAGGCAATCCGAGTTTCCGGGAATTGCTCTTTCGAGTCCGCGAGGTGGCTTTAGGGGCTTATGCCAACCAGGATATACCTTTCGAGAAGCTAGTAGAAGAATTGCAGCCACAACGTAATCTGAGCCGACACCCACTATTTGATGTCCTGTTCAACTTCATCAACACGGACAAGACGGCTTGGGAACTTCCGGGATTGACTCTCAGTTCCCTAGAACTGAACGAACCAGAGTCAAATTTCTCCATGACTTTGTATGTGGAGGAACACTTAGGTGTGCTGAGTTTGCAACTCGTGTATCAGCGGGATCTATTTTCTGCTGCACGCATGACCTGCCTTCTGAATCAATTCCAACATCTGCTTGAACAAATCGTTGCCGATCCGGATAGCCCCATCGGGTTATATTCTCTCGTAACACCAGAATCCCAACGAGTACTTCCAGATCCAAGTGCGGTGTTGTCCCAGCCACAGTACAAATTGGTGACCACAATGTTCACAAATTGCGTGAAAGCTTTGCCAGAAAACTCAGCCGTCTGTCAAGGCGATCGCTCTTGGAACTACAGCCAATTATCCACAAGCGCTCATGCTCTGGCACAAGTTCTGCTGAGTCACGGGGTCAATCGGGGCGAGGTAGTAGCCGTGTTCGGTGAACGAAGCTTTGGGTTGATTGCCAGTATGATGGGCGTATTCTTGAGTGGAGGTGTGCTACTAACTATCGATCCGAAGCTTCCCCAACATCGGCAGCAAATCATGCTCCAAGAAGCCAAAGCCAAGCACCTATTGTACATCGGTGGTCCGCACCCAGAAGATTCGAGGATATGGGAGTCCCTCACTATCATCTGCGTGAATCCCGACACTACAGTTGCCATAAATTACACAAAAACTGGATCAATAGACCTACCTAAATTGTCTCCTGACGATGCCGCTTATATTTTCTTTACTTCCGGCACCACTGGTGTTCCTAAAGGTGTGTTGGGGTGTCACAAAGGGTTGGCGCATTTTCTCAACTGGCAGCAGCAAACTTTTGCCGTTAACCAGCAAGACCGCAGTGCCCAATTGACGGGGCTTTCCTTTGATGTCGTCTTGAGGGATGTCTTTTTACCTTTGACCAGTGGAGCAACTCTTTGTCTACCAGCAATGGGGGATGAATTAGAACCGACGCGAATTCTGCGCTGGTTGGAACGCGAACAGATATCTTTGCTGCACACAGTTCCAACGCTGGCACAATCGTGGTTAGTGAATGTGCCGCCTGGAGTTTCTCTACCTGCCTTAAAATGTATCTTCTTTGCCGGAGAACCTCTCAAAGATACACTTGTACGTCAGTGGCGGGAAACATTCCCATCCGGTGAAATTGTGAATCTCTATGGTCCCACAGAGACAACTTTGGCAAAATGCTGTTACCGGATTCCTGCCGATATCCTCCCTGGGGTACAGCCTGTTGGGATACCGCTACCAGAAACCCAAGCATTGGTTTTAGCAGAAAACAACCAACTGTGTGGCATTGGTGAATCAGGTCAGATTGTGCTGCGGACACCATTCCGTAGTTTAGGCTATATCAATGCCTCTGTTGAAAACAGTTCTCGGTTTGTTAAGAACCCTTTCCGGAACGACGAACTAGATTTGCTTTACTACACTGGCGATCGCGGACGCTATCGTCCAGATGGCTCTCTGGAAATTCTTGGTCGCCTGGATCGTCAAGTTAAGATCAGAGGGGTACGCATTGAACTCAGAGAGATTGAGACGCTGTTATGCCACCACCCCGTTGTCCGGGAAGTAGTGGTCATTGCCCGCGAAGACCAACCCGGTGACCTGCGCCTCGTAGCCTATGTCGTCCCGAAGCTTGAGCAAGTCTCGACAATTGATGAACTGCGGCGCTTCCTGAAAGAAAAGCTGCCTAACTACATGATGCCCTCAGCTTTTGTGATCCTAGACGCTCTACCTATAACACAAAACGGCAAAGTAGATCGATTGGCACTGCCCATGCCCGACCAACTTAGGCAACCAGAAGAAACCTTTGTTGCCCCTCGCGATCGGTTAGAATGCAGAATGACGCAGATTTGGTCACAAGTTTTAGGCATCCAAGCGATAGGCGTGAAGGATAACTTCTTTGACTTGGGGGGACACTCCTTGCTAGCTGTGCGTTTATTCGCTCAGATAGAGAAGGAATTTGCCACAAAAATTCCCCTAGCCGCCCTCTTCCAATCAGGTACTGTCGAGGCTCTTGCTAAGATGATTGGTCATGAACTTGAGCTAGCATCTGGTAATCAAGTCTTGAGTAATGACTTGGCTTTGGCGAATGGTTTATCACCAGCTTTTTGGCAGCACAAATCAAAAACTTCTTGGTCATCGCTGGTAGAAATTCAACCCAAAGGTTCCCAACCACCTTTGTTCTTGATCCACCCTCTTGGCGGAGAAATTCTATGTTACCACAATTTGGGACTGCATCTGGGGTCGGCTCAACCACTGTATGGGCTACAACCACAAGGGCTAGATGGAAAACAGCCTTTACTAACCCGGATTGAGGACATGGCATCGCACTATATTCAGGAAATCCAAACTATTCAGCCTCATGGTCCTTATTTTATAGGAGGGTACTCCTTTGGTGGTATAGTTGCCTTCGAGATGGCTCAGCAACTCCAAAGGCAAGGTGAGAAAGTAGGTTTTCTGGTGATGATTGATACCCTTATTCCTGGTTATGAAAAGCGATCGCCATTGCTGAAGCGAGTTTTCTTGCATTTAAATAATGTTTTACAACTAGGACCTGCCTACCTTAAGCAAAAGGCTCAGGGTTGGAGCAAGCAAGGCAAGTACCATCTCACACAGAGATACAAGCGTCACTTAGATGTAGTGCATCATTTATCTAACATTGACGAACACTTACAAGTGATCGACGCTAACGTACAGGCGCGGGAGGAGTATGTCTTTCAAGTTTACCCTGGTCGCATCACCCTCTTGCGGACTACAGATCAGAATCGGGACGACGAGACTGTAGGCATGCAATACGATCCTCGATTCGGCTGGGGCAATGTCGTCGCCGGCGGAATAGATATCCATTACGTTCCCGGATCTCACCTTTCCCTGCTTCAAGAACCCCATATACGGGTACTGGCAGAAAAATTGCAGGCTTGCTTAACCCAGGCTCATAACGCTCTGATATCAAATCCGGTAGCATCTGAATGATTAAAAATGTTACAGGCAAATGTGACGTGCAGAATTATTTGAGCATTTTCTTACAGCGCTTGTGAATGTCAATACTGATAGATGTGTGCTGCAGAAGTCAGGAAACTTGCACCATTCTCAACTTGGCTCGAGAAACCGGGTTTCTAAACGATAAATTAACGGTTTCAGCTTTACTGATTCGCTTATATTCCCGGTTTCTGGGGGTGGTGCAAGATGTAAGCTAACCAAGTAAGTAAATCCGCTAACCCTGTAAAATCTAACAAAGCCTCACCGAGTGCTTCTAGTTGATTTAGAGAAAGAGATTGAATGCGTTCCCTAACTTCTTGTGGTAACTCTCCCACCCGTTTTTGTAGTTGCCGTAGGACAAGTTCAAGTTGTCCCCGTTCGTAGCCAATGCGCTCACCTGTGGTAATGTAGCTCATAGTACGCTCCTGCTCGAATAATTTAAATTCTTGCCAAAAATCCGTTTCCAATGCTTTTGGTGAAATCATAACCCAATCGATAAACCGATACAGGTTACGAATATCCCTTTCTTGCCATCCTTGTTCGTACAAT
>CAZZYE010000287.1:0-8444 GCA_964658145.1 uncultured Stigonema sp. | reverse complement strand
CGATCTATTTCGGTCATCGCATCTCGACTCATCATCATTTCACTTACATGGAGAATATAATTCTAGTTTACCAGAGGTAATGTTTGAGAATCAAAAAGTTGGAAATGCTCAACAGCAAGAAGAATTGCTTTCTCAATCACCACAACCGATAAGTATCACCTATGGTTACTCCCGTGACCATAGACCAGATTTAAAACAATTTATTATCGAATTGATATGTTCGGGAGATGGAGATATACCAATATTTTTAAAATCTGCCTCTGGAAATCAAGCAGACTCTTCGTGCTTCGCCAAAATTGCAGCTGAGTATCAAAAACAAATACAAGTTGATAGTCTAATAGTTGCAGACTGTGCGCTATATACAGAATCGAATATTAAATTAATGTCTGAGATGAAATGGCTGTGTCGAGTGCCTTTAAGTATAAAATCAGCACAATCTTTGGTATCAAATTTATTAGAGTCAGAATTTATAGAAAGTCAATTAGAAGGATATTCATTTGTAGTAAAAAGAATAACTTATGGACAAATAGAGCAAAGATGGTTGGTAGTACAAAGTCAAGCGAGAAGGAAATCAGACTTAGGTAAATTATCACAAAAAATTATCAAGTTATCAGAAAAAGCGAAAACTGAATTAAGAAAGTTGTCTCAAGAGAAATTTGCATGTGCTACCGATGCAATTAAGGCATTATCAAAAATATCGAAAGAATTCAAATATCATCAAGTTGAGAATTATGAAATAATTGAAACAACACCAGAGAATCAAGATAAACAGCAAAAAAAGTGTTATCTATTAGCAACGATATCTGATAATGAAAGTAAAATAAACACAGAAGTTTTGAGTGCAGGTAGATTTATAATTGCCACCAATATCTTAGATGAAAGTGTACTCAGTAACAATTCAATGATTTCTGAATATAAAGCACAGCAATCCTGCGAGAGGGGATTTGGTTTTCTCAAAGACCCCTTATTTTTCACAGATAGTATTTTTCTCAAAAGCCCTGAAAGAATTGAAGCATTGGCAATGATAATGGGATTATGCTTGCTGGTATACACTCTTGCACCTCGACAAATACGAGCAGCTTTATCCGCAGCGAAATCAACTATTAAAAACAGGAGCGGTAAGTCAACAGACAGTCCCACCTTAAGGTGGACAAGTAATGTTTCCAATCAATTCATCTTGTTACGTTAAACCAGGAAACATTTATTTCCAATTTGACCACAGAGCGAAATTTCATCCTCACATTCTTACCAGAAGATTGCCGTCGTTACTACAAATGCGTGACTTAATTTTTTGTATATTATTAATATTCTGTTGATCATAGGTGGACTATGTAATTTTATGAATAGTCCTGAATCATCATACTTTTTTTCTACTTATCTAGGTCGATAGATAAGCTATAGTTTTATAGTTGATAAAATTTATATGATTTTCTTATTAATTTCGCATCAAGTTGCTTTGATTATTTATTGCTCTTTATTGAGAATAGCTTAAGCGTAGCTTTTTTTCTAAAATACCTTTCTTCCGTCATTAAATGTATTATTTAATGCTATTTAGATAGCTCAAATTTAGTAATAACCGATTGTGACACCTCTGGGTGCGGAATGTGGGTTTTATAGCCCATTTTTTGTTTGCCATAGACCCCAATCCCTACAATTTAACCCGCTTAACTTTTGCTGAAGGCGGTACATATTGATGGTTAATCATTTGTTGGGATGCGGCAATTACAACTAGCAAACTTGCGATCGCTCTTGCGATCAGTTTCAAGGGAAACCGATAAACGCGATTGATTCCATAACGAGGGTGGTTTTCATAACGCTGAAAAGCTTGGCACGCACACCATAACTGCAATATATTTAAATCGAACCACTCCCGACTCCGTTTCAAAGCGACGTTGTTGGTCGAGAACTGTTTGTGAAGCTGGCTTTCAACTGCTGCCATATCTCGAACCTTGATAACTTTAATTAGTCTGTAATTGCATGGTGCTTGGATTGATTCTAGCCGCTCAAGTCTTTTCTGCGCATCAGATGCTAGACCGATTTTACAGCGGAACAAAAAGCAGCCGGGGAAGACCCCGTGAAAACCACTAGCGACAATAAAGTAAATTTCACCAGGCGCATGTCTGCTATTAGTCGAACGACAGATCATACTGTTAGGTTTGCCAGTAGACCGCTTGGAGGTCGCACCTCCTTGATTGATTCTATTGTGCGTTTTGGCTGTTCCACGATTCTTAGGTGAGAATTTGCACAGAACAATTATCGGATTTAACTTGGCGTCTGATATCTTATCCAGCGGGAATTTTTGATTGTTCCAATCTCAATTATTCTTATTTTGAAACCTTCTTTTTATAAAGCCAAAGCTTCAATTTTTACGTGAGCGCGAAAAAGATAGGTCGAATGATAAAACCAGAAGAAAAAATACTTGAATTGAAGTTCAATTAGATAAGTTCCAGGCGTGTTGATGCGTTTATTCCAAGGGATATTTCTATCGCTTATCAAGCGTGGTGGTAGTGATAGAAGTTTCATTTTTAATTGAAGTAGTGCTTTTAAGTTTCAGCATATAAGCCGTTGATGGTTCTTGCGCCAAAAGCTCCTCTAGCTTTCGCTAAGATAACTTACCAGATCAGCAAACTTCTTCAGTGCAGTATTGGAATAACTGCTAATTGCTGATTGCCTTTGGGAATGACAGATAGTGCAATAGTGTTGGTCATTCTCCATCGGTAAGTGTGGAGTAAAGTCTTCACACGAATAACACCAGTGCTTGACTGGTTCTAGTAAATGTTCTTCGTCCAATAAATATTGGAGTTGATTTTCATCAACAAATGCTGTTGTGATTTCCTGTGCATCGTCAAATCCAAAATCGGGATTTGACTTCATTCCACCAATAATCTTCTCGTTTAGTTTTTTGAGCAGTGATTGAAAATGTTCAGCTTTCTCAGGCGATCGCCTTGAAAGGACTTCCAATTTCGTTAAAACTATCTCCTCCAAATTATCAGCGTGTTCCTCTTGAAGAAACCTAAGCTGTTTCTCCCAAGAGAATCCGCCTCCGCTACCGTCAGACTTTGAATAGACCATTGAAGAATGCCCCTTTTAGCGTATTTTGGACTTGAATACGGAGCCTGATCCTGACAAAAAGAGGCAGGCTTCTTGCTTAGATGTTTCGGACTCATCACACCAAGTAGTTGTTATTAAGCCTGCCTCTTTTTGTTGCGGCAAATTCGATACTATTTGCTTTCCTGCCCTACATTTAGCAGACGAAATTCGTTCTTGCTCTCATCCAGCCATTCAGCAAGCTTTTGTCCTATCAACTCTTCTACAAACCCACGAACCTGCTCTGCAGGCAACTTAGTATTATTGAAAGACTTTTGACTCACGTCGCGGACTTTCGCTTGCCGCCAGTTCCGATCAATCAGCCACATAAAAAACCCGTTAGCTGTCACAGGGTATTTGCCGCTGTCTGCGTCTGCTGGAGTCTTCTGTTCTTCCTCCGTATCTGGGGGAAGGTAGGTCACATTGTCGGGTCTGAAGCCTTGCTGGTAGTATGCCAGCTTACCCAGCATATCCATTTCGATCATCGTTTGCTCAACCTCAGTGCCAGTGAGCAGAGTGGTATCCTCTATCAAGAATTCGCTCTGCCTAATTTTGAAACAACGTTTTTCGATGATTTCAAATTCGTCTGCTAACGATTGACCGAAAAACCACGCTAAATTCCCACCGAAAAATAGGAGTAACATGCCTGCTATCTTGCGTTGGGACTGACCGTGAATGATTTTATAAGGCTTTGCATGAATGGGGATTTCTTCTTCAAAACGATATATCGCAACGGACTCTTGTCTTTGACCAAATATATTTTTATTAAAATCCCGCACAAACTTCCAAGTTTTGTAAGTGTCTGGAATCGCTAGAAATATCCCCCCAATGCATAGTCCAGCACCGACGAAACAAGCAGCTTGTTTGATTTGCCTGACTACGAGAATGCGACTCATTGCACAAAATATCCCTTAAACCATTTCACACCTCGGATGCAGAGAAATGTTGCCCCAGCAACTGATAGCACTACGTGGACAATTGGCAGGGGAAACATCAAGAAAATTTCCCGGAAGCCCAATAACACCCCAAGGGTGACTGCTGTTATTCGGAACATAGATGCCCTTGGGGTGTTGCTGAACTCTAGTGCCAGATAGGCGATCGCCACTGCATACCCAAAGCCGAGAATAATCTCGAAGGAGCGATTATGCAGTGCAGCAAAAGAAAACCCCAATCCAGCTGAGAAAAGCACAATAAACTCACCAAGGTTAGCAACATGCTGATAACGGTCTGCTTTCGGCGTCGGAGCATCTTCATCGTTTATGTCTTCAATGCTGCGTAAGGTCATGCCCCCCTCCTTTTTATAGGTGACTACTCCTGTTCCAATGGAAAGAACAGGAGTGGTTAAACGCTAGCTGGCTGCTGCGCCTTGTAAATGACTGGTGGATAGCTCGTGCTTGTACGCTGCCATCTCTTGCCTGTGGTCTTCTACCAATTGTTTACGCTGAGTGCGTAAGTTTTGCACTTCAGCTGCTGTACCTTGAGTGAGCTTAGCTTGCTGATTCACAGCTGCCATGATGTTTGCCTTACGAGCATCGAAAGTCTGTTCTAGTGCGTTGTTGGCAGTATCAATGATCTGCTGTGTTGCTTGGACTTTCTTTTCCAGCCTTGCAGCTTTGCGCAAATAAGCAGCATACGCTAGGTACGCTTTAGCTTGCTGTTGGTCAATAAATCCCTTTGCTTTCGCCATAGCAACAGTGATATCCGCCTTAAATTCGGCTTCTTTCATTGCATAAGCTAAGTACTTCATGACTGCGGTTTTGACCTCAGCCATCTCCAGAATTTTTTTATCTAGACCAGATGCGATTTTATTCGCTTCTATTACTTGTTCCTTAGACCAGCTGAGTGGCTGATTAAGATCAATGCCTCCCAATTGCTGCCCAATTTCCCCTAGCCATGCCTGCATTTCCCCAGGTACTATATCCGATAAAGTACCCGTGAAACTGCCTGTATTCACTTTAAAAGTTGTACTGCTTGAGGAGCCTTTTGTACTGGTGTTTTTACGAAGTGAGCTTTTTGTGATGGTCGCTGTTTTTGATGAGCCTGTGGTCGTTGTCTTGTCTGATTTGAATTTCATTGGATGTCCCTCTTTGCGAAATAAGGAGTTGAACAAGGCAATAACTGCTAATGAGTAAAACGATGAATGTTCCCAAAACAATGAAGTATGGATTTGCATTTTCTGACTCTATCCTTTCTGTCTTAAGAATGGAGGCGGACGAGCCATCCTTGAATGTGAAATCCAGTGTCTCGGTTCTAATTTCATTCCTTTTGAGCGTGCTTTTCATCTGTGTAATGCATCACCTCTCTCTATTTATCGGAATTAAGCGAGAATCTATGTTGCGGTTGTTGCGGTCTGTTGCGACTGATTTTGAGGACACCGCAACAACCGCAACAAGTAAAATCAGAGGGTTTGGAATTTTTAATGAGTCTGCGAGTAATTACTGCTTTAAAGGTATTTTAAATAGCAGACTTACTTAAACATTATGCAGTTTGAAATTCGGTTTGGGCTTCGTATGCCCCAGTTGTCGGGTTCAGATCTAGGCTGATATCTCCGGGTTCTTCGTTAATTACTAGTGTATCTTCTTGGGTATCTAAATCCTCAAAAACTTCCTTATTTCCATTTAGAAAAGTTACCAATTGGTCAAGGCTGAAATTTTGTAAGGAATTGTTGTCAGTGGTTAAAAAATCTAGACATCCTGGACAGATACCTAATATTGTATCGTCCTCATCTAAGAGAGTACCGCAATAATGTTGGTACATTGTTCTGCTTCCTTATAGAACAACATAAATGCTAATCTGGACGTTCTTTTTTGACTTTGATAAATGTAAGCGATCGCCCTAATTATCAGTACAATCAAGCTCCTCTGTACTGCTTATATCCAATGCTAATCAAACTGATTGCAGCGAGAGTTGTGAGCGCGGGTAAGGCGATCGCTCCGGTAATTACGGCGAAAGATGCCGCTGCATAGCCTAAAAAACCGAGGCTTGCTGTTGTAGATAATGTTGCGATTGATCCAGCTAGTATGTCTGCCATTATTTTTCGCCATTGTTGATAAGTGATTATTTTTGACTGTTTCCCCGCATCAAAGCTGCTGCCGCTCCTGCTCCAAATACTGCACTTCCTAGCGCAATCGGGATAGCGGTCTTGAATCGGGAAGTAATAGCAGCAAGGGCTGTGACTGCTATCAATGCGATTACAACTGCTGCCAGTGATAGGTTTACAGGATTTTGAAGCTGCTGCCTTTGCTTGGGAGATTGCTGGACAATGTAGACCCTAAAGGGGCTTTTTTCTTCCCAGTTTCTGTAGGGTCTTGCTTTCCCTCCCTGATAGCGTTTAGGTCGATCCCAAGACCTTTGAGAGCTTCAGTCACAACGTCAGCAGTTTCGGCATCGGTATGGGCACGGAGGTTTTGTAACTGTTCTGCAAGCTCCACAGCGTCCACCTTGTCGGCTTCTGTCAGGGATAAAATTGTTCCAAGCTGTTTGCCAATCCGGATATCCTTGGCGTCTTCTAAACCTTCAAGAATGCCAGTCTCAATCCGCTTTTGCTTTGCTTCCTTGTTGGCTTCGACTAGGTTTAAGGCAGCCTGGGTAAGCGCTGCGCTGATTTCTGATGTGGCTGTTTGGGGTGCGATCGCGGTATCGGAACCCCCGTTTTCCCCTGCCCGCACGTTTTCGGCATCCGCCGCGTCTTTCTTGGTCTGTTGCTTAGCTTGCCGAAGCAATTCTTCTGCTGATAATGTCGCTTCTATAGGGTCTTGCAAGTCCTGGGATGGCTCTGCGGTAGTGTCTGTCTGTTGAGTTGCTGTTTGATGTTCTAAAGGCTCTACGGAGGCTGTTACAGCCTCATTTGACGACGATCCATTATCTGCCAGCAGTTGCTCAAGTTCTTCTTGAGACTGTGCAACCTGCGAAGGTGGGGGAGTTTGGATAAAATCTGATGCTTTACCGTGTTTGCGTTTGCCGTTGGTCGTAGTAGTCATTTTTCAATCTCTCAAAACGAGTTTCTATGCTTACACCATACTTTTCAAAGACAGGAGTAAGTGAATTTTGATGCCGAAGGGTTAAATACATTTGCTTACTGTTATATCCATGCTTTAACCCTAGAAATGTTTGGAGCTGGAGGATCTCTTTGAATTGCTCCCAACTGATAAATTTCTGACCTGAGAAGCCAAGAGTTTTAAGATACTCATACAGCGTCATAGCGCTGTTGATACCTAAAAGGGTTTGGCATTCTCTTTTGCAAATTAGTCCTGAATTACCAGATGGAGGAATCTTGATGGTCTTTCCACCTCGATATCGCTTGACCGTTACATTTTTCGTCACTGTCTAACTTACCAAGTGCTGTATTTTTTGATGATAAACCATCAACTTGGAATTAGGCAAGGGGTTTGTAACATAAAATTTTAAATTTAAAAAATTCACTTAACGCGCATATTTTACGTCGTGTGAGATATGCGCATTAAAATGATTTTATGTAAGGTATTATGTGAGTTTTTTTTAAATGAAAATATGATTATAAATGCTTATAAAGTAAGGCTTTGGGAAATTTTTAAAATTTTATATTTAAAATTGTTGCCTAACAGTCGCACTCCTTAAATGCTGCGCTAACATAAAAGTAATCTTGCTTGAGTACTCGTAAATCAAGACCGCAGAAATACCGCTACAGAGGCTGTTGAGCAGTCCGGGCGACATTATCTGCGTTTGGGTATTTTGAAGTAGTGTAATCAGCTGGATTTTATACGATTAATATCCAGCTGGTTGCCCCCCATTAATTGGATGGTATTGATGCGATGCTTTGGTTGCTCTTTGTCAAAAAAGATCTGTGCCCTTTCCATTTCGGCTGACTTGCCCCACGCAACGCCAAACGAAAAAAAGTATCTTGCTGTGGAGGGTGCGATCGCTGAACAGCGACAATGAGCCGGACGTGCAGGACAAGGAAGGCGGCAGCTACCCGGAGACGGGCAACGGCTTTTTCCTCTGGCTGGTGGAAAAAGACATCCGCCAGTCCAATGTGAGGGAGATTTCCCAAAAATCCTACAACGGCAAGCATCTATCGAGCGAGCAGGTGCGCAGCTTCGTGGACGATCAGGCGGAACAGCAGGTGGCCGAATGGCTGGACGAAGGAAAAAATGAATTCCCCCTCATCAACATGAAGCCGCCCGCATCTGAAGCGTGACCCCAGGAAAAACCTGGACATTACGGTAATAACCCAATAAATTCACCGCGTTTTTCGCCGCGACAACCACTTCTGGTTTCCCGGCTTTTAGTTAATGACTTCACGTTATTATGTCAAAACCGTTAGCTCAGATCTTGCACCTGGAAATTTGAATGTCAATTCCTTGACTCAGTGCCAGTTC
>CAZZYE010000286.1:0-8450 GCA_964658145.1 uncultured Stigonema sp. | reverse complement strand
ATTCTGTCAATGACTATCAAAACACATTAATAATTAAACAAGTCAATGGAAAGCGAAGTACAACAATCGAAACCCGCTGATGTAACATCAACCGAGCCGATCGCAGCACTTGAAGGTTCAACATTTGGAACTCAGCCATTGCTACCACCCTCGCGTGTACCATTACCCCAATGGCAGCAAGTGGCAGGACAAATTTCTGACTTTTTGGAGCAATTGCCTGAATACTTAGGTAGATTTTTCAACGACTACAAGCAGGCAATTATCAGTATTGCTTTAATTATTGCAGCAATTGTTACAGTTAAGATAGTGCTAGCTGTATTAGATGCAATAAATGATATTCCGCAGGTACACCTAGTTTTTGAGTTGATTGGAATTGGTTACGTAACCTGGTTTGTTTTCCGATATCTACTTAAGGCTTCTACTCGGCAAGAATTAGCTGCACAAATTAGCTCTATCCAAAAAGAAATTGTCGCTGGACAAGACTCATAACCCGTGTACTTTTCGTTCATTGAAATAGCGAATCAAAAAACTAAAAAGTTTTTTATAAGTGTTTGTGGTCAAGTAAAAATTAATTGTTCTACTTGATCGCTTCAAGCAACTTAATAAGTATTACTTATAGAGGAATACGGTTCAGTTAAATCTTTGATCCCCCCTAGCCCCCCTTAAAAAAGGGGGAAAAAAGCCCCCCTTTTTAAGGGGGGTTAGGGGTATCTTCAGGGAGTGACGCTTCTAAATGAACCGTATTGACATTGATGGTAGAAAACTCAGGTCAATGAATCAGGGTTATTCGCGTCTAGTTGCCAAATACAAACAAGGTAAGTCTGAGTTCTATTGGGATGAAAACCTAGATAGGATACAGCGCAAACGTAACTTACAGATGCGTGATGCAATCAATAAGGCTGCAAGGTTCATTATCAATCGTTGTCTTAGCGATAGAGTTGGTAATTTAGTAATTGGTTGGAATGAAGGTCAAAAGATTGGATCTGACATGGGTAAAAGGAACAATCAAAACTTTGTTCCAATTCCTACAGGTAGATTAATTGAACGTCTTAAACAACTCTGTTCAGAATACGGAATTAGACTGAAAATTACTGAGGAGTCTTACACTAGTAAAGCGTCGTTTCTTGATGATGACTTTCTACCTAAATACGGTGAGAAACCCGACGGATGGAAGCCATCAGGTAATAGAACTGAACGTGGATTATATAAAACCAAAAGAGAGTTTTTAGTGAACGCTGACTGCGACGCAGCCGCTAACATAATGAAGAAAGTAGCCACACAGCTAGGACTTGTTCTAGTTAAGGTGGGTAGGGCATCTTTGACTGTGCCACATCGATATGATTTATTTCGTGATTTGAATAATACATTTCGTAAGCGGTTACGGAGTGTGTCTTCAGACCACGTAGTAACATCAGTTTAGAATCCTGCTCTTTTTAAAGGCAGGAGAAGTCAAAATGTATCTAAAGATAGAAAAAATAGTTTAGCTGTTGATGAGAAGTCACTTCTAAAGATAGTAGATTTTTTATATTTGTCAACCTAGTCTAGTTCTTGAAGCAATTTTGATAAACTTTTTATCAAGGACGTAATTTATGGCAGCTAACGAACCAGTTAAAAAAGCAGTAGATTCATCCGATCGCGTTGCAGATAATAATTACGATAGAGGAATTACGCCGGCTGAAACTGCTGCGCGCATGGAAAGAGAAGGAAACCTTTTCAAAAAAACGCCTACAGAAGAGGGAGAGGCAAGTGCGCCTACTGACGACCAAACCCATGTTGGCGACAGCATTCGGACCACTGACGGCTACACAGTGGATAAAGAAGGTTTGTTGAACAACTACGCGATCGAACCAGAAATCTACTATGAAGTACCAGGCGATGCGCGGCAACAAGCAGCAGAAGACAAAGCGCAACGGACTGAAGAACTCAGAGAAGTGAATGAGGATAAAGGTGGCGACCTAACAATGGATGACGACAAACGGGGTAGAGGTCAAGGAGCAGTTTAGTCATTTTCTCATATCCATCAAGCGATCGTAGCGATGATTAGATAGAAATCCTCATCATCGTTTTCTTTTAAATTTAGGGTGCGTTACGGCGATGCCTAACGCACCATTATCCGTAACAATTTAGGTGCGTTAGTAACCCACATTCCGCACGTCATAATGTAGTACGCAAATTATTACAAATAGCGATAAATACTCGCCTCAATGCTTAAGTATAAATACTTAAAATATTTGGACTCGCGTACAACGCCTGACTGTACCACGACTGGAAATCCGTAATCTGAATGATTCCTAACCCGCATTTCTCAATCTTAGAATCCGTTCACGAAGTGGTGGCTTCCGTATCGCCTATCTCGTAATCTCATCCGACAACTTGAAATTGTCTTAGCGATCGCCTATATAGGAGCGCTCATTTATGCCATTCTAAGTTTTGACGACTCTCCTAGAATGTCTTTTCTTAGAATCGCTGCTATTACTACTGGTGTAGTTGTAAGTATCAGAGAATTGTTACTACTCTTTTGGGTTCCCGTCACTGGCACAATCCTCCTTGTTTTAGCGATCGCACTAATCTCTTATCTGGCATACAGACATTTGCAAGTAGCGTTGTCGGGACAGAAGAGATGAATAACAAAGTCGTCTGGCTTGCGAAACATTGGGGGTTAGGTACTGGCGCATTGATGAGTATATCTGGGTTAATTATGGCGGCACCAGGTAACATGACGACATGGAATATAACCCAAGGAAGTGATAAAGACCCGTTCTTAGGAACCAGCTACACAACCACTGCTATTACTCGCATTAATGAAACAATACCTAATAAATATAAATTGATTGGCACAATTCAAGACAACCACGAATTAAAGGGACTAGGAACATCAATGATGATTCTAGGTACAATTCTCTGCACTCACCATATTTGGGATAAATATATGGATTTATCGTCTCCTAACTCTACTACAAACGCACCCTACGCAGATTTTAGGTTATGTTTGGTTGACTTATATCAAGGGTAGTATATAGCGATCGCCACGTACTACCCTTGATATTTCTTCTCAGCCGAGTTATCTGTAATAAAAATTAATATCTTTTAAAGAAAGAATCTTCAATCGCCATGAACGATAGAAATGCATAATCATTTTCCTGATTTTATTTATAGCTCTTTCAAAAATAGATATTTGAGGATATTCTAGTTTTTGCTGGATTTCAAAATAAATAGAATTTTTCTTAACCTCAGCCTCGCCCTTTTTAATTCTCTGCAATTCCAACTTATCTTTGAAAAAAGAAATTTCCGCCATCGGGTCACTTCTAATTTGCAATCCTGCTTTAGCTGCCGCTAACCCTATTGTATGCCCTTCCCCTCGATAAAATTTATTTAGTTCACAATAAGCAGCAATCCGCTCCCACGTCAGGAGGAAATCAATTTCACGCCCTTCATCTCTTGTTACTAGAAACAAACACTCGTGAACAAAACTAATATCTTCGAGATTCCAATTATATTTACGAGCAATTTTTTTTTAAATATCAATTTCTACTTGATTTTTATTATGTTTAACAATATTGTGCCAAACAATTTTAGCAGTTATTCCAGGCTGCCAGCGCAAATCATTAGGTACTGCCGCCAGTATTCGCATATCTGCATCAATAAAAATGCATGAATTAAAAAGTGATAATGCCTTGGCAATTGCAAAACGTTTATCGTGGTAACATCCAATACTTTGTTGTTGATGTTTAAAAGCTAAAATATTGGTTTGTTTGTGGAAGTGCTGGGGTTTATCTGTCAAAATAATAAAATAAGTGTTAGGCGAATATTCTTCTAAGTCCTTTGCTAATTCCAATGCGAGATTACAGTAATTTTCACCTAAGGCTAATGTACAGAAACAGAATCCGGCTGTATGTTGCATGATAAAATTGAAATAATGTCTTACCTTGTATACTAATCAACTTATCATCCCTGATACGTCAATTTGTCAAAGCTCTAAAGGCTTACTTGTAGGGGAATAGGGGAGAGTTTAAAAAACAAGATGTCAATAACTCTTAGATAGATGACATACCCGCCTGAACCATAGAAGATTTTTGTAACAGCATTAAGAATCTGAATAAAAAATCATGTATTTACCGCTTGACCCTTTACTTGCGGCTGAAGCAGTAGCCCAACAAGGTCTGATCAAGCCTCTTGGTCACCACGAATTGCTTCTGGTATTGCTGGAGTTAGCTGTGCTGCTTTTGGTCGCTAGAGGCTTAGGCGAGTTCATGCGTCGCATCCAATTGCCACCTGTAGTTGGTGAACTACTTGCAGGGGTGCTGCTAGGTCCATCGGTGTTCGGCTGGATTCTGCCTTCTTTACAGGGTAAGATTTTTCCCCACAGTCAAGCACAGTCTGACCTGATATCGGTCGTCTCCTGGTTAGGAGTGCTATTTTTACTGATTGTGACTGGACTGGAGACAGACCTGAATCTCATTGTCCGCAAAGGCAAAACGGCACTGCTGATTTCGTTGGGGGGGATTATCATTCCCTTCACAACTGGATTGGGGTTGGGCTGGTTTCTGCCAGAAAGTTTTTTAGTGAATCCTGGCGCACGTTTAATCTTCAGTCTGTTTATTGCCACTGCTATGAGTATCTCGGCAGTGCCGGTGATTGCTAAAGTGCTGATGGACTTAAACCTGATTCGGCGGGACATTGGTCAGATCACTCTAGCTGCTGGGATGACGGATGACACCATTGGCTGGATTCTGCTTTCAGTAGTCTCAGGATTGGCAAGCAGTGGCAAATTTGATTTCCAGACAGTATTGCGGTCGGTTGGAGGCGCGGTACTCTTTTTAGGATTTGCTTTTACCCTAGGGCGATCGCTGATGGCTTGGATGTTGCGCTGGGTAGATGATTACATTGGTGGGGCGACAGCTAGTTTGTCAGCTTTGTTAGTGCTGGCGTTTAGTGCAGCTGCCTTTACCCACAACTTGGGGATTGAAGCCGCACTGGGAGCATTTGTCACGGGGATTCTGGCAGGACAGTCGCCGCGCTTTAGTCGGGAGGCAGGGCTGACTCTGGAGTTGATTACCTCTGCGTTTCTGGCTCCTATTTTCTTTGCCACAGCGGGGTTGAAGGTAGACTTACTCAAAATACTGGCGCCGCAAACGCTCTTGGTTGGTTTGCTAGTACTGGCGATCGCCTGCTTCGGCAAATTCACCGGCGCCTACATTGGTTCTCGTGTGGGTGGCTTGAGCCACTGGGAAGGCATTGCAATGGGTTCGGGGATGAATGCCCGTGGCGCGATGGAGATTATCGTTGCCACTATCGGCGTTTCCCTAGGAGTACTGAATCCGCAGATGTACTCGATTATTGTGATGGTGGCGATCGTCACCTCACTGATGGCTCCGCCTTTGTTGCGCTGGTCATTGTCTCATGTGTCGATGAGTGAAGAAGAAGCGAATCGCTTGGAGGAAGAAGAACAGGCAAGTCGCAGCTTTATTAAGCGCATCCACCGGATATTGATGCCTACTCAGGGAGAAGCGAATGTTAAATTAGCTGCTCAGTTAGTTAGCCATTTGGCACACCAAAATCCCTTAGAGGTGACGGTTCTGTTTGCTAAGAGTGATAAAAAGCCTAAACATAAATCAGTCAATGCTGTAGCCACTGCTGTGAAGGACAATACAGCAGAAGCCGCTATTGCTACCGTAACAGAGGAAATTCATCTCCCGGCTGAAGCACTACTGCAAACCAAGGTGGAGTCAGGACGTAACAAGGCTGAGGTGATTCTCTTGGAAGCGTCCAAAGGGTATGACTTGATTGTGATGGGCGCAAAGGAAAGTCAGCGTCCTCAAGGTGCTTTATTCAATTTGCTGGTCGATCGCGTAGTTCAGCAAGCTCCCTGCGCCACAATGGTGGTAAAGTCGAATTTATCCAAAGTTCAGGATGGGATGGATTCGACTGGCTTTCACAAAATCGGTCATATTTTAGTCCCCACCAGCGGCACTGAATACAGCGAACATGCAGTTGAGGTTGCCAGTACAATTGCGGCTCAGACTGGGGCAACTGTCACGGTAGTTAATGTCGTAAATCGGACTCAGCAGCAATACATTCTGTTTGAGCAGCAAACAAGGCACTCGGTAACAGAGATTGCTCAAAAGATTGTGCATCAGCAAGCCGATCTCGCGCAGGGACTGGGTGCGATTGTCAAAACTGCGGTTTTGAGTGGAATTCCAGAGATGGAAATCCTTAAGTTTGCCCGCACTAAGCAAGTAGATTTGATTGTTATGGGCAGCAGTGTTCGGACAATATCGGGTCGAGCGTTCTTTGGTCACCGCGCCGATGCCATCC
This sequence comes from uncultured Stigonema sp., assembly GCA_964658145.1. Lineage (GTDB taxonomy): Bacteria > Cyanobacteriota > Cyanobacteriia > Cyanobacteriales > Nostocaceae > Stigonema. The sequence continues at coordinate 2,135 of CAZZYE010000286.1, read as the reverse complement.
TCAACAAAGCACCCTGTCCAGTCGCCGTGATTACGCTATCTGGTAACTCGAATTAGGGGTGTCCGAAACCGTACAGACTCCAATGCGAAAGTTCTTTATACTATTTATTACAGCAGTTTTCAATTGAATTGATCACATTGTAAGGGCGGGGAAACCCCGCCCCTACGGTCATATTATGGTCTATTGAACTGAAAAGTTGCTGTAAGGTGCAAGAACGACAATTTAATTATGTAAAATGGGCATCTCACCTCCCTAGTCCTATCTGGTAACCAAAGGAAAAATGGGGGTGCGATCGCCAGTGCTACCCTATGGAACGAATATATCACCCAGCCAGTTATCCACATTCGTGCTGATGATAATTCAGACTCTGCTGTACACTACACTGATCAATGAGCTTAAGCAACAGCAAAGGGTTCATTAATTTGACACCAATGAACATTGCCCTGCCCCTACGACAATTTGTGGTTCAATAAACAGAAAATAGCTGTAAAAGCAAAAATGCCCATCGTCAAATCACAAACGGCTCAATTTCCCGATTATGCCACCGTCGCTGATACCATTCGGCAACCAAGGGACGGATGATGAACTTGGGAGGGTCACCGCTTTTAACATCAATACGCAGACACGAGTAAGGTCGTCGCTTTTGCGAACCATAACCGTTGCGACCAACAAAAAGCTGCGATCGCGCCACTAACCGATTCTCTTGTTTGCCTGCATCTCCAAAAATCTCCATCAAATCTGGTCCCTCAGTTCGCTGGCGTCGTAGACTAAAGCCACTGCCACCGCAAACAATCCAATGAAGACCAGAATCAGCACTGAGAGTGTCCATTGTCTGCAAGTATTCTAGACAGTGAGCGTGACCGTTTAAAACTAAATCAACCAGAGGACGTCCTTGAGTTAGGGAACCTAACTCCTTCGCTACTGCATTCAGCACACCACGCAGACGACCGCGAATTGCCAGCGTTTGCGCCTGTTGCCACTTCGTTGCTTCAGTGACGTAAGGAGGATGGTGAAAATAAATCACCCTGCCCCGAACATCTGCGGTATTCCAAGATTCAATTAATTTCAGTTTCAGCCATTCCAGTTGTTCGATGTCAGTTACTGTTATTTTGTCAGCAGTTAATTGCTTGTCAATATCAACAATAATTTCCTCAATTTGTGATACCTTAGCGTGCAAATCGTCCAGTTGCTCTGCTTCACTGTGATTATCTGGATTAAGCTTTGCAGAAGTTTCCATCATTTGTTGCTTCTGTTGCTCTAAGTCATCACGGCGTTGCTCCAGTAAAGAGCGTTCAGCTTCTCCTTCCTTAGTGTTGGGTAGGGGAGCGGGATCGTTAAATGTGTTAGAATCTAGGGCAAAGAAGTCAATACCGCCGTAGCGGAAGGTGTAGTAGCGATTGGGAAGGCGGGTGAAGCACCCAGGCTCGTAGCGCAGACAGCGACCTGTGTGTGTCTTAGCAGTGTAGTGTTTGTCCAGGTGACGGGCTAAATCTGCTGGGAGCTTAAATGCTTTGAGATAGTCCAAAAACGCCCGTGCATAGGCTTCACCTTGTCCTGAACCATGCCAGCCTAAATCAAGGTAGAGCTTTGCCTGGAGTAGGCGGCGTAATGGTAGTGTAGTTAAGGACACTAAGCTTAAAAAAAGCGGCAAGTCGTAGTAGTCGTGATTTCCTGGTACGGGTAGGATTGGCAGGGTGAAAATCATCTTGTCGTAAGCAATGCGGTGGGGATGATCTCCTCCTAAGAGAAACTCCCGGTAAGGCAGGATAAAGTTATCCTGATAGTATTCGCTTGACCCTACTAGGTAGATAACATCGCCTGTATGCAGCATGAAACGGCATTCTTGGTGATGGGGTAGCATCATTTCCGCAATCTGTCGCTGCGGATTGTGTCCTCGGTGTGCTCCAGAACCGCTATCACCCACTACCAAAAACGAGAACTCAGGATCGTCCGAGCCTCCATCGTCCAGCATCAACCGCGTTTGGTCAATACCTTGTTCAATAATTGCCGGGTCTTGCCACCGCACCCGCTGCTTCATCTTGCGAATTTTGTCGGCGATCGCCGGATCGGAAACAAGTTTCGATGCACCTTACTCCTTAATTGTCAATTATTTAATGGGGAATGGGGAGTAGGGA
>CAZZYE010000285.1:0-8453 GCA_964658145.1 uncultured Stigonema sp. | reverse complement strand
TAGAACACATGGCAGGAAGAAAAGATGATGGCAGTGCCGGTGATGCAAACTACGGCACAATTGGGAAAGATTATTCCATATACCGTCAGCCAGAGCCACGGATAGCCGCGTTCATCAATGCTGCACTCGGCACAGCACGAACAGTGCTTAATGTCGGTGCTGGCGCAGGCTCCTATGAACCTTCGGATCGCGACGTGACCGCTGTTGAGCCTTCCGCGTCGATGCGATCGCAGCGTTCCGCTCATCTAAGCGTTGCGATCGATGCCGTCGCCGAAAAACTGCCATTCCCGGACAGTCACTTTGACGCCAGCATGGCGACATTCACCGTGCATCAATGGAGCGATCTGGACGCCGGACTTGCTGAAATGCGGCGGGTGACGAAGGGTCCGGTTGTTGTCCTGTCGTGCGACCCCGATCTGGTGCAACAGTTTTGGCTGAACGCCTACGCCCCGGACGTGCTGGCGGCGGAGGCCCGCCGATACCCTGCCCTGCAACGGATTGGTTCGCTTCTTGGCGGTCGCGTGACCACCCTTTCAGTTCCTATCCCTCTCCACTGCAAGGATGGCTTCAACGAAGCCTATTACGGGCGTCCCGAGCGGTTGCTGGAGGATAGTGCCCGGTTAGCCTGCTCTGCATGGAGCTTCGTGAGCCAAGAAACCAGCCGCCGCTACGTCGATCACCTACGCCGCGATCTCGACAACGGCACTTGGGATATCTGCCATAGTCCCTTGCGAACCCTGCCCGAGTTCGACGGTTCCTTGCGCCTTGTCGTCTCCCAGCCCGCTTAGAGTGTTATTTACCCGAAAGACTTGCCTGCTGTACCTCCTGCTACTTTTTAGTTCATCGGACTCAATTTGATACTTTAAATTGATAGATTTACAGTATAATCGTTAGATACGATCGCTTGCTTTGGTATGTTGCCATCAAGTACAAGCAACATACCAATCTTGCGGACGAAAGCGAACACTGCCCTATAAATCAATACAGTTCAGTTAGTAATATTTACGGACTAAAGATCCCCCCTAACCCCCCTTAAAAAGGGGGGGAAAAGCCTTCCTTTTTAATTCGTGTTGGGGGTATCAAAGCCTTAACTGAACCGTATTGCCCAATAAATCAAACTCTGGAGAATTCACATGAGCAACAAGCACATTGAAGTCAAACAGGTAGCCGGTTTCATTGGTGCCGAAATCAGCGGCGTGGATCTTTCGCGCCCTCTGCACGATGATGCAGTCAAAGAAATTCGTCAAGCACTATTGAAGTGGAAAGTGGTGTTCTTTCGCGGTCAGAACATCGATCATGCTGCACAGGTTGCGTTCACGGCTCGTTTCGGCGAAGTGACCTACGCGCATCCGCACGAGGACGAGCCGATTGAAGGCTTCTCACAAATCCTGCCGATTGACCGCAGCCGCTACGAGCGGCGCAACGGTCTGCGCCGTTCCAGCTACGAGAGCCGCTGGCACACCGATGTGACAGCGGTTGTCAACCCGCCTGCAGCGTCAATTTTGCGTGCGGTTAACGTCCCCAGCATCGGTGGTGACACACAGTGGACTAATCTGGTCGCAGCCTACGAGGGTCTGTCAGCACCCCTGCGTGCGCTGGCAGACACATTGAAAGCCGAACATCGCTTCAATGCACGTTTGCAACTGCCCAGTAAGAGCAGAATTGCCCAGCGCATTGCAGCCAATCCGCTGGTTTCGATCCACCCGGTGGTGCGCGTTCATCCTGAGACAGGTGAACGTGCGTTGTACGTGAACCCTGGCTTCACCTCGCACATTCTTGACGTGTCACCACAAGAGAGCGACCTGCTGCTTGAGTTGTTCTTCAACCAAATCACCAAGCCCGCCTACACCACCCGCTTCCGCTGTCACAACGGTGACATCGCGTTCTGGGACAACCGCGCCACCGCGCATTTAGCCCCTCAGGATCTGGATCATCTGGAAGTTGAGCGCGTACTTTATCGCACCACCATCACAGGCGACGTTCCAGTCGGAGTCGATGGTTTCCGCTCGCAAGCGGTTGAAGGTGAGCCGTTCGGCATCGAAGTACCAAACGTCTTGAAGAAGGAAGCTGAGAAGGTGGAAGCAGAACCAGTGCTTTCATGAGCTACAGAGTGGTAAACAGGGCTGCGGACAGATTCCGCAGCCCTGTTTACCGACTGACAGGTAAGAATCCACCTGCCTGCATTTTCCATAACCTATGGTAAGCACCGCCGAGTGCCAGCAGTTTGGCGTGGGTACCTTCTTCGATAATACGACCTTGATCGAACACCAAAATGCGGTCCAGATGGGCGATGGTAGACAGCCGATGAGCCACCACGATGACCGTTTTTCCATTCATCGCTAAGTCTAGGGTATCCTGGATCGCTTTTTCGGTGAGCGAATCGAGGCTGGAGGTGGCTTCATCCAAGATCAGGATCGGCGCGTCTTTGAGGATCACCCGTGCGATCGCAATGCGCTGCCGCTGCCCTCCGGACAGTTTAACACCCCGTTCGCCGACCAGAGAGTCATACCCCTCCGTCGTTCGCCCAATGAAATCGTGAGCATGAGCCTTGTGTGCCGCCTCAATCACTTCCGCTTCATTTGCCTCTAAGCGTCCGTAACGAATATTTTCCAGCAACGTCCGATGGAACAAAGATGGATCTTGCGGAATCAAGCTAATTTGGGCGTGTAGGGCATCCTGAGTCATGTCTCGAATATCAACCCCATCGATGAGAATCTGTCCGGATTGGGGGTCGAACAGACGCAAAATTAGATTGACAAAGGTAGATTTTCCGGAGCCAGAGAAGCCCACCAGTCCGACCTGCTGTCCCGGTTGGATGGTGACAGAGAGATTATCGAACACTTTCTTCTCCCCGGAGTAGCTGAAATGCACACGACGAAACTCGATGCGACCTTGGGTGATTGTGAAGGGGATCGCATGGTCGCGATCAATCAGCTCGTGGGGTTGAACGATGGTGTAGACACCATTGGCAACATTGCCGATATGTTCAAAGAATTCTAGAAAGCGTTTACTTAAATTGCGGGCTTCACTGATGATCAACAGCGACAGACTGGTTGCTACCACAAAGTCAGCAGCAGCGATCGCACCAGTACTCCACAGTTTGAGCGAGTAATACAGAGTGCTGATTTTCAGAACGGCTGCTGAGATAAACTGAAACCAGCGGATTCGCTCCGAGTACCAGTTGGACTTTCTCACCTCTTTGAGTTCGCGCCTTAATTGCTCTTTCAAATAGCCTCGTTCAAAACCCAGACGAGCAAACAGTCTGCTACTGGTGAGATTTGTTACTGCATCTACGATGATGCCAGTTGTCTCACTTCTTGCAGCTGCGGCTTTCCGGGAGTAAATTCGGCAACGAGTTGCCAGCCAGAACGAAATACTGACGAAGAGAACTGCCCACACCCCCACGAGTGCAGCCAGGGGAGGATAGACGCGATACAGTAACATTGTAGCGACGGTATACGCGATAATCACTGGCATAAATTCAGTAATTAGCATTTGCATCGTCTGGGTCACACCCAGAGAGGTTTCGCCAATACGATGTGCCAATGCCCCAGCAAAACTACTGCTCAGGTAGCGATGGGAATGCTGCTGCAAGTAGGCATATAGAGACCGGACGATGTGCTGTCGGTGGATCGGATGGAGGATAGTTTGCAAGAGTCCAGCCGCTCGCCCGAATACTACTTCACTCACACTCAAGGCGGTGAACAGCATTACTGGTTGCCTCACGACATCAAAAATGTGCTTGCTGTCGCCCGCCCGTCGCGTCACGCTCCGGATGATCTCGCCAATGGCATAGGGTAACATAATACTACTAGTTGAGTGTACTATCTCCAGGATCACCATTACCACATACCACCAGCGGAACTGGTTAACGAAATAGCAAATGAACCTGAAGGGAGTTGATGGCAGGTCTGGTGCCTCGGCTGCACGTTGAAAGGATTTCAATTGTTTGAACTTTTTCGTCATCAGAGTTGATCTTGTAGCATCAAACTTTGTGCAAAATAAAAATGGACGGCGATCGGCAGCCGTCCGGTGGTCTTAAATAGGATCGTTCTTAACGCAGAGAATCTCCCCTTCGGTATTCGGCGGTTATGTCGTCTAGCTTTTGTTTTACAGTGTCGTCGAGTTTTACGAACACCGCCTTGAGGGTATCAGCAAGTTGTTCTGGACGACTAGCGCCAATAATCGGGGCAGTGATAATCGGATTAGCCAGCACCCAAGCCACTGCTAGGGTGGTGAGTGACAATCCAGCTAAATCTGCTACTTTGTGTAATTCCTCAACAGTAGTGAAGTACCTACACCGACTGCTAGGCAGTACGGTGTAGGCTTCGGGTAAACTCCCGAATTTCCTTGAGGGTACTCATAGAACCCGAAAATCCTATTATCAATTTCCCCTTCCGGCTTTTTATAGTTGGAAAAACTCCCAATCCAACTCGTTTTATGTTGACAGCCGCGTTGATATCGCGGTTTATAATGCCAACATCACACGCTTTACAATCGTGAATCCTATCTGATAATTCTTTTGGTGCATAGGCATCACAATTGCAACAAATTTGGCTCGTGTAGTTTGGTTTTACCTTGATAACTTGTCCACCAGCTTTCCCGGCTATGTAAGACAAAATGTCAACAAACTGACCGAACCCCGCATCTAAAAAACTTTTGTTTAACCCGCTTTTTTGAGCTTGATGATTTGGCAAGAACTTACCGTTTTCATCTTGTTTTGCTTTGTTCCGTTTAGTGAGATTCTTTAAGTCCAAGTCTTCTACAAAGAAGACTTTTTTACCAGTTCTTGTTAACTGATGACTTGTTTTGAAGTGATGGTCTTTACGAGAACGTGCTATTTTCTGATGTAACTTAGCTTCCTTCCTTGCTAGCTTACGTCTTTTAGCAGACCCTTTTTTCTTGGTTGACTTCTTTTTAGATATTTTTGCTAGTTTCTCTTGGTTTTTGCGGAATGCTTTTACTGAAGGTAGCAATTTCCCTTCAGAAGTGGCAATAAAAGTGTCTCCATCTAGTACCGCATCTAAGCCACTAGAATTTGCAACAGTTGGAGTAATTTCTATAGATGGAGCATTGGGTACTCTCGTTTCTTCTAAAGAAAGAGTAATATACCAGCCGTCACTCTTTTTGGATACAATACATGTTTTAACCTTAAACCCTTCTGGTAGAGGGCGGTGAAGAATTATTTCTACTTCACCTATCTTAGGAAGTTTAATAAAATTTCCCTTAATCCAACTATCTAAGGCTTGTGGATAAGTGAATGATTTGAATCTTGATTCTGATTTGAACCGGGGTTTACCACTTCGCTTACCATTTTTATCACCTTTGATGTAACGGTCCTCTGCTAAATGAACCCGTTTAACAGTGTCTTGTAAAACTTGAGAGTAAACATCACTAAGGTCTAGTAATTCTCCTGACCATTCAACAATAATTAAGTCCTCTTTGAGAAAAGGTAGTAAGTCTTGATGAGTATTGTAGCTAGGATTAACTCTAAGTTCTGGGAGTGGACAAGAGATGATTGAACAGCTATCTACTGGACAACGATTGTTTTCCCACCAATCCAATTTATCTCCCAACATCCTGTTATAAAGATACTGACACAACCTTCTAACATGATTTAGCCTGTGCTTCTGTTCAGTGTTAGGCTTAATTCGATACTGATAGCTAATTTTCATCTTTGTCTCACCTCCTTCTTTGTTTTACTTGGTACAATTATGTTAGCATTACGAGGAAACAATGGGGAAACAAAATGAAAGATAAATATATTATAATTAGAACATCCGAACGAAGATTGAATAAGCTCCGCTTATACGCTTCACTGACAGAAAAGACGATGACTCAAGTGATTGATGAGTTCATCGATTCATTAAAAATCCCCGAAGTTGGCAATTTCTCAAGCACCCCGCTCTCTCAATGACCTGCGGTCATTAATGTTCGGGGATGCTTTCGTCATTGCCCAGTCATTCATCCCACACCCATCCGTTCCGGATAGGGTGTGGGACTTCTGCCCGAATCAGTTAAACTCGCGATCATGCCAATAACGTTCTTGATAACGTTCGGCGGCTGCACCCAAGGTAAAACGAGTTCCTGCGGTGGGACCTTGAGCAAGATTGTGTTTACCAGTGAGTAAACCACCTGCCAACGGATTGTAGGGAATCACACCCAGTCCTTCTTCTTGCGCCAGGGGCAACAGTTCTCGCTCAATTTCGCGGAACAACAGATTGTACCGGGGTTGAATCGAGACAAAGCGAGTCAGATTCTGCACATCGGCGCGACCTAAAGCTCGGCTGAGTCGGTAAGCTAAGAAATTAGAAACCCCGATATAGCGTGCTTTTCCGGCACGAACCACCGCGTCTAGCGCTGACAAGGTTTCATCAAGGGGGGTTGAGGCATCGTCGGAGTGCAATTGGTACAGGTCGATATAGTCGGTTCCCAACCGTCTTAGGGAAGCATCGATCGCATCCAGAATGTGTTTGCGCGAAGCACCCCGATCCCAAGGTGCAGGGCCGACCTTGCCTACAGCCTTGGTAGCCAGGATAAAATGTTCGCGTTTGCCTTTCAACCAGCGCCCAAGGATTTCTTCGGTGCGTCCAGCAGTGGGAAGCCCGCCGCCAAGCGGATAAACGTCAGCTGTATCTAGAAAGTTGATTCCAGCATCGGCGGCAGTGTCAAGGATGTCCCTGGAAGTTTCTTCGTTGGTCTGCAATCCGAATGTCATGGTACCGAGACAAAGGCGCGAAACGGTCAATCCAGTTTTACCGAGATTGGTGGTTGGTAACGTCATGGAGGTGTTTGTGGTTGTTGAAAAAAGGATTCAGTTCTTAGAGGCTATTTATAAACAAAATATTAAGTAGGGTGCGTTGTCGCGATCGCAAGTGTGTGTTTGATTTGGGGATTGGGAATTAGGCAAGGGAGAGAGATGCGCCACACCAACGACTATAAGTCTTTGGTGTGGCGCATCCAGCTAAGTCATTTACGCTACCACTAGGTTCTTGTCCACTTGTTTGGATTCGATTTTACCTACCTTGGATTCAATCGCCGTACCTTTGAAGAAATCGGGGTTGGCTTCGGTATAAAACTTGTAGGGATTAGCGAATACATAGGACTTGAAGTCGGCTTCGGTCAGGACGCCTTCTTTCACGAGATCCCAGCTTTCAGCCAGTGGGGCAGTGAGATCGGGCACATCTCAATGACCAACATCGGAGGAATAGATCGCGTTGATCTTGACACCCAACGGATTGGCTTTATCGTTGAATGCTGCTGCTATGGTGCGGTCGTCGGACTCGGAACCAAAGAAGAAACTGTTCACCCAGCGATCGCGGATGTCCTCAATTGTTTCAATGCCTGCCGCCGCAAAATCTTCCAGCTCGCTACCAATCGGCTGACGGCTATGACGGCTGAAGGAAGATCCCAGTACACTCTTGGTCAATTCCTCTTTGTCAAGGGAATGCCCTTGAGTAATTTCGCCCCCGAAGCGCTCAAATAGCTCGAACAGCTCCGAGGCATTTGTCAGGTCTGGGTTGTAGTTTTGCAGTGCCTTGAGATTACGCTTGGAGAAGCGATCTACCAAATGAATGTAGACGTGGGCACCCCAATCTGCACCACCTTCTAGCATACCTACTCGCAACTGTGGAAAACGCTTGGTCACACCGCCAAAAAACAGCGCTTTCGCAAATGCTTGCGAGCCATCCGCGAAGTGACCAATATGGTTGTTCATGTAGTTACTGATGGAGGAGCGTCCAGTCCAGCCCTGACTGCCGTAATGGGTGGTTACGGGTACGCCCAGTTCGACGACTTTAGCCCAGAAGGGATCGTAGTCGTATTCACTATCTAGTCCGTAAAAGTCGATATAAGAAACATACTTGGCGATTTCCGGAAATTTATCCGCCGGATACTTATCAGCTAGAGCCTTAATCGGTCGTTTCACACCACCAAGAATATTAATCACCTTCAATCCCAGTGTTTTCACTGCAAACTCTAGCTCCTCGATGGCTTCTTGCGGAGTCGTCATGGGGATGCCCGCCACTGGTGTCAGGCGATCGCTATATTTACGGTAGATATCAGCATGATAGTGATTGACCGCACGTTGCAGTGTCTGACGGTTCTCTTGACTTGCTCCCGCCGGTGCGAGGACATTGTTCGGAAACAGCACCGAATAGTCTGATCCCTGCTCCGCCTGACGCTGATAGAACAGTTCGGGGAGGGTGTAAGTGGCGAGATCCAATGTGTTGCGGGTGACTCTAGCCCACCAAGGCGATCGAATTGTGCGGTTGTACTGACGTTCTTCTGGAGTTTGTTGATACCAGTCTTTACCGTCGCTCTTGGAGTTGAGACGGGAGGATTCCGCCTTGCGTAATTCGTCCACAAGTTTTGCGCCACCGTAATTAGCAATGTAATCCTCAAGAGCCGGGGTAAAATCATTGGTGTGAACGTCAGTGTCGATTACCGGATAA
>CAZZYE010000284.1:0-8483 GCA_964658145.1 uncultured Stigonema sp. | reverse complement strand
ATCTCCCTTATCTCCCTCATCTCTCTTCGGCTTGGCAATCAATCGAGCGAGGCTTGGCTGGAGGGCAAGTAATTGCCTAAATGCGGCAGCGGCACGACCCCTAGCTTGTTGTTCTAATGTCTTTCCTAGGAGGATAAAGCCCAACATCATCACTGGCTCGTCAAAAAAGCACTCCCAACCAAGTTGAGGGAACAGTAGGGCAACCAAACTGGCTATATAGGCTGTTAGCGTTCCCAATCCAACTAGGGTATTCATATTAGGTGAATTGCGCCGCAAACCAAGCCATCCATCCACTAAAATTGGGCGACCTGGAATTAGTAGCGCCACTGTTGCCAATCCACAGTGGAACCAGATTTTATTAAACCAATCAAATTGGTGTATAATCTGGGCAATGTTGGGATTTAAATACCTATCAGGGATTGAAACAGGGATTGAAATATCGAAATGCCCAATACCCGACAAAATAAGCAGCACCCCAGCAACAACCAACTGCAAGAGCGCTGAGTGCATTTCTTGGCGCTGTCGTTCTGTTGGATCTTGTATTGCTTGTGTCTTGCCTGCTACTACAGACTGCCTAGGTTGAGTCGGGAACCCAGCTTGAGTCAATTTCTTTGCCAGTGCATCTGCAGCTACTGCATTAACTTCCGACTCTACGACTGCTACTTCTGTTGCCAGGTTAACACAGGCATTTTTGACTCCTGGATGTTGGGTGAGTTGGCGCTCTACTGCCTTCACACAGCCAGCACATTTCATACCCCCGACATCTAAAGTAATTTTCTCTGTTGTCGGGATTGTTTCTGGGGAACGGTTAATTTTGGGGACAAGTTGCATGGAAAGTGTTTGGATTTGCTAGGAAACTTCAACGCCTTGATCAAAACGTCTCTAATTCGAGGGTAGGCGAAATCCGCAATGCTGACAGCAAAAATAACAACTTTTTTCTGATTATCGGGATCAACCTCCTCTGTAATGACGGTTACAACGCAAATAAGTCATGTAGATTATAGTAAACAGTTGTACTGGTATGAAAGCAATTTCACTTTTCAAAAACTCGTTCACGTCCAAATTAGATGTAACGCTGAAATAACCGAAGCCTAGTAGGACAAATACTATAAAGGTTATGTTTTTACGTTTTAACGCCATTCATTTAGCATATAGGTAGTAAAAGAATGTTTTTTTGCCAAAAATGTTGTGCAAAATATGCAATCTAGAACCAGCCCTGCTTATTGACAAAGTAGATATTAACAAATTCGTTGTGGGATTTTCTCAAGTAGATCATGCCTTCAATTAAACCCACAAGCTGCATAATCAACACCGTAAAGCCGTAGGTGAAATAACCGCCGACTAAGGAAACTACTAGCATGATTAAGCCTTCGGCGGGGTATCCAAGAATAAACTTATGGATGCCAAAACCTCCGAAAATAATGCCACAGTAACCGGCTAGAAGTTGTTTGGTGGTGTGACTAGGATTGAGATTTGCCATATGAGTGAAGCTCCGTTATTAGTAATGTATAAAATAAAAATTTTATTGTTTGCTCAAAATATAAAATCTATTTGCTATTAATACGGATGTTTCATTCTTCTGCATTCTCCAAAATAAATAGCCAAAAGCAGCGTACCACCACTTTGCAGGGACGCCTCGGTGAGCGCAGAAGTAAGCATTCCACGACTCTTTTTAAATTTGAAAATAAACGCGACTCACAGCGGCTTTGCACGATCGCCTGCCAGAAAATTCTCTCTAGGATAATTAACGGCAATAATCGCACTCTGTAGCTATGTTATACTAATTTATACAAACACTCAGTGTATTTTCCGGATATTTTAACCGTTGTAGTAACAATAAGAACACTGATTTAGATGCTGGGTGAGGCTAGCTTACACCAGCAAATATCAGAAAAATCAACACAGAATTTGCTACAAATGGATACACGAAGATGTTGGCAATCAACATCCCGAAAATGAGTAAAATTAGCCTTCATAGACTAATTTGTTACCTATTTAACATAATTGCTTGAGCAACTATTACCGTAAACATATTTGCCTTCAAGCTAGCATTGATTAACAAATAATACCAATGATTATTTGTTAATTTTTATAACATAGACTGAATCAAAGATTTAAGCTTTTTACTTCGTACCATTGCCTAAGATAAACAGGCTGAGTAGGGTGCCACTATTCCAAAGGCTGTGGAGAAGCATGGAAGCGAGGAGGTTACGCGATCGCGTGTAGACTACCCCCAAAACTACTCCTAAGGTAAACAGGGGTAGGATTTCCGACAAGCTGAGGTGAGCGACAGCAAACAAAAAACTACTGATAACAATTGCTCCCCATACAGGGAAGTAACGAGTTAAGGAAGGTAATAAAAAGCCGCGAAACAAAAATTCTTCAAAAAGTGGGGCGGCGATCGCAGCTGTAAAGAAAAATATACCAAGTGCCAAGGGGTCTTGCCCTTCTAGCACGAATTTCAACAGGGGATTACTACCACCCTGTCCTCGCCATAGTTGTTGATTAATCAACGAGACTACAACCACTATAGGTAATGCCACGCAATAGCCACCCAACCCCCACAAAAACCACTTACCTCGGAAATTAACGCGAAACCAGAATTCATCCAGTGGGAAAAAGCGTTTGATAGATGAATACAGCACCAATAGCGTACTTGACGCTAGCAGCATGTAACTTACCAAGACATAGAATGCCTGAATGCGCACATTACCAGCAGCATGTGGGATGGGGAGGACGTAGAATACTGCGGGCACTAGGAGTTGCCCCGTTAATAAAAAGCCTAGGAAGACTTGTAAAATTGTTTCACCATCCCAAGGCGTTGACCAAGCTAGGTCACTATTTTGAGCCAATAAGGCTGCTTTTCCTTTGAGCAAGCGCTGACCAACCAAAAAAATCAGCAATCCTACACCAAAAATAGCGAACAGAACCGGAACAGTGCCAATAATTGCTAATTTCAACAAAGCTGCAAGAGCGGCTTCTTGTTCCGATGCTTTGAGATTTGCCAGCGCGTCTTGACGTTGCTGGAGTTGGTACACCTGAGTGAGAGCCGTAAAACGAAACCAACCGACTAAGTTATCTTTAATCAGCAGCTCGGCATCTGGTAAAAGACGTGGAGGAACGCTCCAGAGTCCTGTCAAAACATTACTCAACTTGACTAATTGAGGATCTATTTCTGAGCTTTGCTGCAATTCACTCCAAGTTTTCAGCGCTGTATCCGTCTGTCCTTGCCGTGCTTGTAAAATTCCCAAGTACAAGTCTAACTTTTGCAATTCGTTGAGTGACTGCTGCAACTGTTGCTGCTGAAAAGCGCGAGAGGTGTTGGTAGCAGGAGGAATTTCCGGATTGGGTTTAGGGGAGGTGGGAGTAGTAACAGGTTCAGAACGCAGGAGTGCTAATTGCTTTTTGGCGAGTTCCAACTCAGGCTGAGCTGATTTACGAGCTTCTTGATACTGCGCCGAAGCATTTTCAAGGGGTTTATCGCCCAGTATTGCATCACGAAATGCTTTGAGATTCCCATCTTTGCTGTTCTGCGGTTCAAAGGTCGCAGCTTGTAGCAGAATGTTTGTTTGGTAGAGTTCCAAGCGACTTTGGAACTGCGGTTCCTGCCAACTGCCCAACAACGCTACTCCGGAAATAGCGATCGCGACCAGCGTCAGCAGCACTAAAACCAACCGTTTGATTGACATCTATCCTTCCTTTACTAACAAATGTAGAGCGCCTTTGCCTCTTGGGAATGATAAAAGTATAACGGTTCGTGCAAAACCTCCGAACAGAAACCAGGCTAAGGCTGGTTTCTGTGTTCTAATACCGGGTGATGTAAACCCAACGATTATGGTGGGTGAGTTTCCTCAAAGAACGCCTACGACTTGCTCGGTAATTTAAGAGTGGCAAGGGAGTAATAGCAAGGGTAAGATAGCGATCGCACCCCGATCGGGTTTCAGTTTAAACTGCTAGTAAAGCAAGAGCGCCCTTTCATTGGTACTTACACTACATTGAGGAATGATCGTCTGGATACCTACCTGTTTCTGGCGTAATGGGTTGGGGTGGTCGTAGAGTTATACGCGGAAATAGGCATGTCCGTTTCAACTCAGGACCTTCGTCCTTTGGAATCGACAAGCCATAAGCTACAGCGAAGCGATGAAAATGACGGCGGTCAATACCACTCATATCAAAATCACTTGGGAATGGAAGCGCAGTCACATCATAAACGGGTACATCTGCATATTGATGATTAAAGGCAGAGTGCGTAGTCTCAATTGTGTATCGGTAAAATTCAGCTTCCTTACCCCCACCGCCAAGAAAAACTTTTATAGAGGGCTGCTGAAAATAATCAGGGGCTTTTTCCTTTGGTCTAAGTGTGACTCTGGCTCATATTTATGCCGAATCCACTGAATTAAAGGATGGGTAGGATCGAGAAGTTCATTATTCCGCTTACCCATTGTCCCAGCAATTTTTGGCTCGAAGAAACAGGCAACAGTTTGACTAATGTGCAGGCGAGTTGGAGTTGAAAAACGTCGTTGCTTACAAAATAGTTTCAAATCAACTTTTGCTTCATCTGATAGCTTGATTTCAAATATTCCAACTTGACTGCGACTGGGTGTAATCACTGTACCCGGATATTGCAACTTGAAAAAGTCTTCTACAAAAGCCTTCAGTTCCTCTGGTCGCAACCATCTGCCTTGTATACGACTTTTATTAATCGTACTTAAGATGTAATCAGAGAAAGCAACTAAGTTCATCGCTTCATTTTCTAGTTTTCTCTGTTGCTGCATTTCGTTAGCGATCGCTGTAATCGTTTGTTCGGCTTGCCGTTTTAGTTCTTTTTCACTCAATTTAGGGTTGAAAAATTACAACTGGAATTTTTCATTGCTTTTTGGTATTCTTTGAAATTTTTGGAATTTTCATAATTAAAAATCGTTTGAATATTATCCTCACTCAAATATTCTCGCATATCCGGTTATTGCAGTTCCAAATCTGTCATATTTTTGCCATTAAGTGATTAAATAATTATACAATTAAGGATGCTTTCGATGCGGCAAGGTATTGAAGCGTTGTCTAATACTCCTTAAAGTACTCGGCAGTTTTTAGCAGATCTGCCGATTTCTTATGTTTGTGTAACATTATAGTACTACACATAAGTACTGATTAAAAAGCCACTTCTTCACAAATCATTACGACTTCACGTGAATCTTTCAAAACTTCATAGCAGTCTCTGAGTGTGCGGAATAAATCTGATGATTTATTACTAGGATTCAAATCAGGGTGGAACTTCCGACTGAGTTCCCTATAGGTTGCTTTGAGATCGGAGCAATTAACCAGATAAGAACGTACAAACACCTCCACCCACTCCAGAGGCAAGGCATGGCAGAAATCAGCGAAAGCTTTCACGGTTGGGATTGAATCCAGTGAGGCTGTTTCAGTATTTCGTATATTTCTCAACTCACGTTGTAAGTCGTAAACTTCGTCCTCTAAGTCCTGTATCTTCTTCTCCAATTGAATCTCCCGCATCGGTTTTTTCATCGCTTTAGCTAATTCTCCGTTGAGGAATTTAATCTCATTGCGCAGTGAGGCAATGAGTTCATCACTATCGCTATCCATTGCTTTGAGTCGTTCGTTTTCTGCCTTCAGTTGCTCAATTTCAGTCTGCATGTCATCAAAGTCACTGGCGTACAGTTCGTTTGAGGTTTTGAAAGCATCAGCACTGGCTTTGAGTTGCTCATTCTCGGTTTTCAGTTTGGCGATCGCCTCATCATCTTGGGGATTCTGTAATTCCTCCTCGTACAGAGAATTCAATTCTAGGAGCTTATCTGTCTGGGATTCCAGAGCGGTGATTAGGTCTTTCAGGGATTCGGTAACTTGCTGTTGATATGTAAGAGTTTTTTCGGGAATGATGTTGGCGATCGCAAAGTCCCAATCAGCTTTGGCGGTCATTTTTCTGCCTTCCAAATCAGAGCATACGGTATAGGCATTAGCCTTGTTGGCTGGTAATCCGGTCAGATCGGTGAACTGGGTTTTGAGTTCCTTGAGAGTGGGGAGTTTTGCTGTGAGTTGCTTGAGCGTGGGCATGAGTCTTGGTGGATCGGCTTTACTGTTTAAATTTATCCCTTTGTAATTACACTGGGATAAAGTAGTAGACAGTTTGAAAATCTGGCACAGTGTGAGTACATTGGGGTAAATCTGTGCTAGGTTAAAATTGTGGAATAGGATTAAATTATGAGTACTGCTAAAGAAACTAGATTAAATATTCGGATTTCTCCTGAAGAGTTGGCTGAATTGAAAGCTTTTGCTGAATCTAGAGACATGTCTCTCAGTGAGTTTGTACTGACAGCTTCAAGAGCATACACAGGTAAAGCCCAAAAATTAGAAGAAAGGCTGTTAGATGTTGAAAGACAAATTGCGTACTTAAAAAATAAAGTAGCTTAACAAAACATTTTATACTTACTAAAACCCTTGACCGTCAACCGAGGTTAAAAGGGAACTCTTAACAGGCAAGAGGGAACAGGGAAATCCCCATAATTAAAATCAGGGGATTTGTACAAAGTGTGCATTTTATATGAGCGCTATGCGTCTCGAAAAAAATATTTTTATTTATTTTCATAAATAAATCACGTTAGCGTTAGCGAAGCGTTAGCCGATACTCCGGCGTCAGCGGTAGCGACGAAGGAGCGTCAGCGCTGCGAGCGCGAAGCGCGGCAGTCTATTCGCAAGTACCCTTGATCTTCTCCCAAGGGGAGACGCTGCGCGAACGGGGCTAATTCTTTTCTGTTAAGAGTTAAGAGTTAAGAGTTCCCGCCCCGAAGCGGCTTGGTCAAAATCCGTCGCAAATCATCAGGATTGCCAAAACGCCCTGCTTCCAGTAAATCTCTAATTTCTTCTGGCTGTCCACAAGGTTCTAATTGGTCATATGGTTTGCTTCGCTTTTCGTTAGGACCGAAATTAACAAGGATTCAGTAAACGACCAGCAGATTTTCTGGTTTGTCCAGTAGTAACTCCCCGCTTACCTGGGTTTCTTCGCAACCGAACCTGTTGATCCGGAATTTCAGCATTCCAAGGCTGTTCGGTCATCATAGTCCCCTTTGTTTATTGCCTAGATTTGTTAAAATTTGAGTCTAAATGCTTTTTTAGCCTAAAAATTAGCCGTTTGTCACCTCCTTACCGCACTGTGTAGACTTTGGGATTGGCTTGTCGCCCGACATCGCTCTCATTTAACTTGGCTTTTGAACAAGTGCGATCGCCTCTAAAATATTTGATCAGGTTATGGTGCAGTAAATTTGTCAGGATTATAATCTTGGCGAACCCTTGCTAAAGGCACAGGATGCTGCGGCATATGATGTAATCAGGCAAATGCGTTCTGAACTTGCCAATACACCAGCTATCCTGGGTCAGACCAGTATTTATTGTCTTCGGTTTCAGGTAAAGGTGAGGATTCGAGGGTTAAATGGAAGAGAGAGAACCCTCGTTACCTGCTGGCAGATTGATAAAAGAAGGAGATTGTTGACCAACACGTGCAGCAACAACCGCTTGTGTCAAAAATTCCAAAACATTGCGTTGCTCGTACCTCAGAGTTGTAACTACCGTCAAAATTCTGGCAACAAAAACACTACCAGTCTGAGTTTGAGAACCAAAACAGCGATCGCCCTTTGGGGAAAAGTTTGTGATCTACTGAAACTTAGAAATGCATTACTGGAAATTGCGGCTTGTTGGAAAGTGCAGCCCAAGTGATTAATATGATCATAAACTAGCTTGGTGATCATATTAATCACTTGGTGATCATGTTTTTTCCCAAATGGCATCTCGACCCGGCTTAATGCACCGGATTTTTCCAGAGTCACGCATTTGGGCTAAAGCCCGGTTGATTGTAGGGCGACTCACGCCCTGACTTTTTCTAAGCGGGTGGACTTTCGGAAGAAGAAGTTTCTACAGTATTTTCCTCCAACATTGATTCTAGTGTTTGAATGACAAATGGGAGTTCAGCGCTGACAAGACCACGCTTGATGCGTTCTGGTGTCTCTGGAAAAACGACAAACAGAGGATATATAGTATTAATCCCTTCGCTCAAAATATGCTTGTAGCGCGGGGGCATAAGCCACTCATAATCTTTATCCAGCCAAACCTGTGTTTGTCGCCAACGTCCCAACAGGTCAGAAAAGTCTTCATGGGAACGATGAATGAAGACAAGAATTTCAGCCCCCGTTTTGATTTTCCATTCTGGATCGCACATCAGCATTGCCACATCACAAGGTAAACAAGTCACTTCTGCTGCTGTTTTCACGCCGCCACGAAGGCGGACAATAGGCAGCGGAATGGTGATGATGCTTTCATCTGGACGGCGCAAACTGGGGATCATCTCTAGGTAAGGGCGGTGCTGCTTTAGCAAGGTAATTGCCGCCAGATGGTTGCAACACCAAGCCAAGCTAGCTTCGTAGTAGGTTTTTTGTACAGACATGGTTCTCCTTTAAATTATGAATTATGAATTATGA
>CAZZYE010000283.1:2462-8496 GCA_964658145.1 uncultured Stigonema sp. | reverse complement strand
GTTTGATTCAACATGGGGGTGTTTTGTGTCTTCTTTGCACCCCCTGAACGGTTACCAACATAGGTATGGCGAAAGAACAAGTGCAAAAATTCGGCTGGCAATCCTCAAGCCAGAAAAAACAGTCAAAAATTGTTCCACCTCCAATCGATGATCTGACACAAGCAGACTCGCTACCGTTACCAAAAGTGAAAATGTCTGGTCTTCCAAGCAAAGAGGAGAGGGAAGCCATTAAACGAAAGATTTTTGGCAATTGGACTGAAGCTGAGCCGATTCAGGCTAAGACCGAAATCGTACAGCCGATGGTACAGCTTCAGTCTAGTGGGGGTGGTATGACTTCTACGCCTGACCTGGAAACTTCTATCCAACAGGCACGGAGCTGCGGGCAGTCCATCTCCGACAATATACGGGAGCCAATGGAACAAGTGTTTGGGGCAGACTTTAGTGGGGTCAAGGTTCACACAGATGCCCAATCCAACGAACTCAATCGATCAATTCAAGCTAAAGCTTTCACCACGGGGCAGGATATTTTCTTTCGGCAGGGGGCATATGACCCTGGGAGTCGGGGAGGGCTGGAGTTAATTGCCCATGAGTTAACGCATGTAGTGCAGCAGAATGGGACTGAGTACAATGTACAACGATATGTAGAGGATGGCGAACAGATTGACGATCGCTTAAAAGGCGTAAGAATTTCCGAAATGGGTAGAGCGATCGTCAAAAGTCCGCAGGAACTATATGCAACAGAAGATCTCATCAAGGAGGCTCAAGCACAGCTTGCTAAAGCTAACGCAGGTATTAATATCGAAAAAGGCTCCCCTTTGCAAATATCAGAGCAGGCGATAACGATATGGAAGCAAAGGTTTAAAAGTTACAGTGAATTATACAAGGTAATTCCAGTACATAAGGAAGCGCCACCAAAGCAAGAAAATCAGAACACTGACACTTTTGAGAGGCTGCGTCGTGAAGGAACACAACCTTCCATCTTTGGTTCATTGGTCGATAAATTTCGTTCCAAAAAAGGAGATGCTCCCGCAGCAGAATCATTTAAAAACGATGATGAGCTTATGAGAGAGTTGAGTCCAAAAGAAGGAGATACAGAACAAGTCATTCTGGAAAAACACGAGAGATATAAGAAATATGTGAGTGACTTTTATGCACCTTTTAATACTTTTGCCCAAAATTTATTAAAGGCACTTCAATCAAATATACTTAAGGATTCAGGTCAGCAGGGGCAAACGCAATCCTTGAAAATTCAAAGAGAACAAGGATTGAAAGTTTTTTCACAAGTAGTCAGTGATTGGTCAAGAAAATATCAGAAATGTAATTCGGCACTACAAAATAATTTATTGGAATTACAAGGAATAATTAACCAAAAAGAGTTCGAGTTTAAAGACGTAAAAGACTGGCTAACAACGATGAGTTCCGAAAAAATACCAAAAATTGTCAGTGCTGAAGTAGAAGCCGATGCCAGCGCGATCGTCTTATTTAATGACTGTGCGGTTGCAGCATCTCATATTGCACGTAAAGACCTAAGCGTACTAAGAGAACAAAGTAATGATAATCCAGCAGTGGGAAACGCATATTTAAAAGAATTTGACAAAAACTTATCAGTAGGATGGAACACACACTGGGCAACCGTAATTATGAAGGACGGTAAGGATAATATTACGCTGGAAACAGCAGCGGGGGAAGGTCAGGCAAGAATGGGTAAGGCTAACTGGTATTTCCAGATGTACGGCACGGAGCAATCTCAAGACTTTAAAACACAAATCGAAGAAATTAGTGCGCGAAGGAATATCGCTGTGCTGGAAGAGAGAGAAACACGCGGAGTAATCAGCGACAGCGAGAGGACACAACTAGAACACGAGAGAAAAACATTACAGCGCATCTCCTCTTTGCAGTCTAGTTGATCAACTTTTGAACGCAAATCCGGTTCTCGCTCAGAAATAGCTTTGAACAGCAATTGGCTAATTTCATTCGCGTTCCTACGCAGAGCTTAGGAACGCGAGTGAGGGAGGGTCAGACTCCCTCTTCGTAAACGAGAGCCATTGACCGGCGTCAATAAAAATTAGACTAATGTCTAAGATATTAAGGTAATTTTGGGTGAGATTATGATGTGGGGGCGGCAACCCACTGGTAGACTCATACAAATAGCCTAATAGGCATATGGAAAATCGTATAATTAATGCTAGCCTTTCGACTCAAAATATTACATTTAAACCAGGTGGTCTGCCAGCAGCATTCGAGGTGACTGTAATCAACGGCAGTGAGCAGTTTGCAGCTTTCCAACTGGAAGTTTTAGCAGCTGGTGCTAGTCGCAGTTCTGGCTCACAGTGGTATCGCCTCTCACCAGAAGTGGCAGCCGCTAAGCCTCCTGGCGGTGTTACCCAATTCACCATCGAAATTTTTGATACACCTTTGCCTGCATTTGTGGGCGCAATAAACCTCACAGTTAGAATCTTTTCACCTCAGCTACGCGAAGAGCGCAAACTGTTGGTGCGTTTGTTGATTGAGCCTGGTGTAACACCTACACTTTTAAGTGTGGAGTTGCCGATACGGCGTATCCAAGTTTATCCCCGTAATCCTGTAGATATACCAGTACGGGTGCGTAATTTAAGCCCCCAATCCGTTGACGCAGTGCTTCGGTTTGAAGGTCTTGATCCAAGTTGGATCATCAATAGTGCGGAACGACGGTTACTGTTAGATCCGGGCAGTCAGGTTGAGACAACCTTTCAATGCCAACCGCCAGTTGCGACCAAAGCGCCTAGCCAAGACTACTCGTTGATCGTGAAAGCCACCAGCCGCGATGGTACGGAGGCGCAGGCAGAAGGCATTCTTGAAGTCTTGCCAATAGGCTTTGTAGAATTTACCATCATGCCACAAAAACAGACAATTCCAAGTTCTGGTAGGTGGTGGTCTGATTGGAAATCTGACTCAGCATCATTTCAACTGCTATTCAAAAATACAAGCAATGTTTACCAGCAAGTCAATGTAGAACTTCAGGGAAGAGATCGACGAAAATGTACTTATAAAGTGATTCCAGAAGATGCCGACGCTAGTTTAGGAGAGACAACCAAAGTCCTTCTCAATGTCAGCACAAAACGCCCTCTTTTAGGACTGAGAAAAACTTTATGGCTTGAAGTCAAAGCCCTCCTATCAGACTCACGCCTAGGTAGTACCGATCCTTCAAGCCAAGCCATTGAGTTACAGGTTCTGCCGATAATACCCCTATGGTTAGTGCTGGCTTTATTAGCATTGCTGCTCGCACTACTGCTATGGTTATTGTTCAAACCTGAATACATCGGACATACTGACATTGTCAACTCTGTCCATTTTAGTGGCGATGCTTCCTCGGTTGTCAGCGGTTCAGACGATTGTACAATCCGCCATTGGTCCGTAGATGGAAAGCAATTAAAATGGAAAGGGATGGCTAAAAGCCCTGTTGCTCCTGCCTGCAATGGCAAACCGCTCAATTCCAAGGGTCTATTAGCAGTTACTGATAAACCTGTACGAACCTTACAATTTATCCCAAAAGATAACGATCGCATTGCTGCTGGCTTGGAAAGTGGAGAAATTCAATTGTGGAATGTGCGGACACGTGACATAGAAAGTAAACTCAAAGACAACAACGATAAAACAAACGATCGCGTGTTCGCTTTAGTCTTTACTTCCGACTCCCGTAACCTATTTAGTGGTCATGGTAGCGGTAAAGTACGGTTGTGGCAAAGACCAGAACCTGGTGCTAACTTCAAACCAGATCCGCGAGTTATCGATTTAGGGAAAGAACTAAAATACCCAATACGGGCTTTAGCCCTGAGTGACGATGAGACAATTCTGGTCACTGCTGGCAACTATAAGCGTGTCATGGTACTGTTAAATCCAACTAAGCCCGAAACCACCCCGAGGCAATTATCGCTCTCACAAAGTCAGGGTGATTTAGCACGACTGTTAAATCGGGGTGATGGTGACTACGTTTGGAGTGTTGCCTTTGCTCCTAAATCTCATATATTAGCAACCTCTGATTCTGATGGTTTCATTGCAATATGGAATTTAGACAAATGCCAGAACAATACCCAAGGTCAAGAGGATAAGTGTAATCCAAGCGATCGCTGGCGTGTAAAAGCACAAAAATCAGTGCGTAGTATCGCTTTTGATACTGATGGCAACAGCTTAGTAAGTGGTGGGGATGATGGACAAATAGTCGTTTGGCCTTTAACCTCTGACAAAAAACTAGATAGGGTAAAAGCAGTAAACGGTATCTTAATTAACGAAGGCAACTCTCAAATTAACAGTATTGCCGTGACAAAAGATGTTCAAGGACCCATAGTCGTAAGCGGTGATAATGATTCTCAAGTAAACGTCTACCGTTTGAAAACAGGGGAGTAGATGGTATGCAAATCACACCTAGTCCACTAACGGTGATTATCGACCCACCAGGCTTTCAATCTGGAATGCCTGGAGATACCCTTGAAGTCTATGTCGTCGTCAGCAATCAGAGCAACCAAGGTGCTGTCATCGATGTGTTTTTTGATGAAGCATCCGAAACCTTAAACCAGTGGTGTAAATCTCTTCGAGAGCGGGTGGCACTTGCTCCCCAACAGAGTAATGAGTTAACATTTCAGTTAAACATCCCAGTTGATGCCCTGCCAGGGACATATGATTACACCCTAGTCGTAGACGCCCCCGACCATTTTCCAGAAGATACACCTATAGCGTACCCGCGCCAACTCAAGGTTATGCTCAAAGAGCATACCGTGATTCGGGTCAAAGACCCCACTTTTTCGCTCAAACCTACCACTCACCCTAGCAATCCGGCAATTCTCAAGCTTAGTGAACCTTTGCAGGTAGAAGTGATAGTTGACAATCTTTCCGACCGGGTTGACCGCTTCCGCTTAAGTTGCCCAGATTTAGAAGAGGATTGGTTCACAATTCGTTATCCAACAACAGGGTTGGAAGGAGTGGGCTTGCTGTCTGGACCTTCCGGGTTAGAACTCAATCCCGATTCCCAAGGTCGAATCTGGTTGCAATTCCATCCTCCTGCTGATACCATTGCGGGTAACTACTCTCCGACAATCCGCTTGCATTCTGCTAACTCTCCAGACTTAGTGCTGCTGGATTTGGTCTACATCCAAATACCTCCTGTCTATCGCCTCAATGTGGAACTGAATACCATCCTGGGAAAAGTCAGCCATAGTCCTGGTCAGTACGAGGTCAAACTGATTAACCAAGGCAACACTCCACGTGAACTGACGGTTGGTATCAAAAGTCGAGACGAGAAACAACTGTATACATACCAATGCGATCCCTCTAACGTCAGAGTATTACCGAATAAAAACTTTAAAGTCAATTTAACGGTCAAGCCTAAGCATTGGTGGCAAAGACCGCTGATGGGAGCAGGACTTACTCTCAACTTTATAGTAGAGTTGCAAGACAAACAAAGTTTACCTCTACCTGAAAACTTGCCTCGGGGAAGTTTGGTATGGAACCCCCGCCCTAAGTGGCAACTTCTTTTACTCGTCTTAGGAGTTCTGTTCTTACTAGGAGGGTTAGGTTTTGTAGTTTGGCTGAAATTTATTAAACACCCCGATCCCCCGATAGTAGATAATTTGGCTCCCGACAGTACCGTGTACAATGAGGGAGATGAGGTGCGTTTGAACTGGAAAATCAAAAACATCGACCAGCTTTCAAGACTAGAGCTAAAGATCGACGGATCAGTTAGTAGTGGGCCTCCTCGGAATTTTCCCTTTGATCGGGGTAGTTTCGGTAAGTTAAAGGGTGTGTGCCAAACCCAGCCGCCACAAATGATGACCCAGCAAGAAATACTGATATGTAAAAATATAAAAACTGGTGTAAAAGAGCCAAGTGATTATACTTTTACGCTGAGTGCTTTTGATCAAAAGCAAGATAAAGTTTCTGACAAAACGATCAAGGTCAAAATAAATGAAAAACCAGCACCGAAAGTGGTCAGTTTTCAGCTAGACAAGGACAAGTACATTAAAGGCAATGTGATGCTTTTAAGCTGGACAATTGAGAATTC
>CAZZYE010000283.1:0-2452 GCA_964658145.1 uncultured Stigonema sp. | reverse complement strand
CTCTCAGATTCTTCTCAATCAGCTTCTAGTCCAAATTGCAACATAAAGCAGTTGCAGATTATGGGCAAAGCAGAGGGGACTGGAACTACTGCGATCGCCAGCTTTACTCCCGATCAACTAAAGAAGAATCGGCAGTGTAAAGAAGATAACCTAAAATTAACCTGTACAAATGTTCCTGTACCTACTCCCCCACCTGGAAAATATACTTTTGAACTACAAGCCTTTCCCAAGAAGCCTGGTAAGCCACCTAATTCTCTGCCAACTGAAAAGACGATTCAAATCCTACCTAAACCATTCAAGATTACCTCTTTCACACTTAACAGTAGTCAGGAACCAAATATAGTTCTTAAAGACGGCGTACCTGTGACTCTGAGTTGGAAAGTAGAGGGCGAAGATATTGATGTTGAGCTTTCTCCCTTCGGCAAAGTTAATCTCTCAGGCTCAAAACAGTTGACAGCAAATCAAGCCCTTCCATCTACAATTGAACTGAGAGCAACTGATAAATTTGGTAATAAAGATTCAAGAGGATTTTCCATCAAAGTCGAGTCTCCACCTCCACCTCCATCTCCTCTACCTCCACCTCAGTTCCTACCAGTACAACCCAACAATCCACGTCCACCTCAGTTCCTACCAGCAAAACCCAACAATCGACGTTTCTAGTAATTACTGTTACTCCATCTAGCTTCTTTAAAAGCTGGAGTAAAGGCATTCAGATCTGGAGATGTCTAATCCGGTTCAGTTAGGGCTGAACGGTTGGAATTTCAGTGTGTAGAGAGGTTGCAATGCAACGTCTCTACAAATGTTTACGGTAGGTAAATTATCTGAACTGAACTGTAGTGATTTATAATAGCATAAAGAAGAATACTAAATTTATTAATTGCAAATAATTTTATGGTAAAAAATCAGAAACTGCCTCACAAGTTCAAGTTAATGTTAGAAAATATGAAACTGGCTAATAAGTTCAACTTCCTTTTGTTACTTATTTTCCTATGCGGTGTTTTAATCAGTGGCACTGTTCTATCAAACTTGCTTGAGCAAAAAGCACAGGAAGAGGTAACTTCTCAAGCAGAGATTCTCCTACAAACAATGAACTCTGTGAGAGACTATACCACTAACGATATAATCCCCCTATTAGCACCTAAACAGGAAACCAGCCAAGAATTCATTCCACAAACAGTAGCAGCCTTCTCTGCAAGGGAGGTTTTTGATAAAATTAATAAGAACAAAAACTATCAAGACTTCATTTACAAAGAAGCCGCACTCGATCCAACTAATCTGCGAGATAAAGCTGATAGCTTTGAAACCCAGCTGATAAAACGCTTTAGTGACGAACAAGCTAATCCAGAAATATCGGGTTTTCACAACCTTCCTAGTGGGAATACATTTTACATCGCCCGACCGTTGACTATTAAAGACCAAAGCTGTCTGCAATGCCATTCAACTCCAGATCGAGCGCCTAAGAGCCAGCTGGAAAAATACGGCTCCCAAAATGGTTTTGGTTGGGATCTTCATAAAACTATTTTTGCCCAAATAATTTATGTTCCAGCTGATAAGGTTTTTGAAAATGCCCATCAGTCTTGGTGGTTAGTCATGGCAATTATAGCCGCGATTTTTGCCATAGTAGTTATTATAATTAATTATTTGCTAAAAAGGGCTGTCATCAAGCCAATTATGCAAATGTCTAAGATTGCTCAGGCAGTAAGCACTGGCAAAGAGAATTCAGATTTTGAACAAAAATCTAATGATGAAATTGGTACGTTAGCAGCATCCTTCAACCGGATGAAGTCCAGTCTTGAAATAGCTATGAAGATTATTGCTCAGAAGAATCAGAAAAATAATTAAGTTATTAACTTATATCATGTCCGGTCAATCGTCTATAATAAAACTTGTTCGTAGTGAGGACTGAAGTCCTTGCTTAAGAGCGCGGCTAGGACTTCAGTCCTCACTACAAAGTTACTAACCGTTAGAAGTGGTAACCAATACCTAACATTAGCCCAACATTAGTTCTATCAAGGAAACCAGCGTTTACACCAGCAGTGGCGGTAAATTCACGAGATAAGCGCACATCGACACCGCCAGTGAGAAGAACGCCGACGGTGCTATCTTGATTTGTGGCAATTGCCGCTCCCACTCCAATGAAAGGAACAAAATTTATTTGTTGTCCTCCAACGTTTATGCCTGAGTTCACCGGAAAGTCAAATGTTATAGGCAGAAGAATAACGGCTTTGTTGCTAAATACACCAGCAGGGCGAAAAGAGAAGTTATTTGTTAAACGAATTTTGCTAAAGATAGTGAAAGCACTTTCACTTAGAGCAGTATCGCCACTTAATCCAATATTTGGACCGACCCCGATATAATTAGGAATTGTTCTATCGGGGTGTGAAGCAGGGTTTCGTCTTATCGGTGTTATTGGTGGTGTTGTCGGTGTTATTGGTGTAGTTGGTGTTGTCGG
>CAZZYE010000282.1:0-8516 GCA_964658145.1 uncultured Stigonema sp. | reverse complement strand
CTTGGACATTGCATAGCGAGCGCTCGAATTCATACTTCAATTATGCAACGCCAAAATTTCGCCCCTTTGGGAGTTTAAAACTCCACTTTTAGATGCGCCCATGAAACGCCAGTACACTAACAAACGTAACCCCTGTCCTGTCTGCGGCAATCACCACGGCTGCGCCATACGAGAAGATGGTTTAATAGAATGCTTGCGAAGCTTTAGTCAACAGGACGCTCCGACTGGATATCGCTTCCTGGCGTTGCTGCGTAACAACATGGGCGGTTTGTTTGTGTTTGATGACGGTAGCGATGCCGCTTCGCGGCATCGCCAAAAAGATTAGCCGTAGCCATAAGCGTCAAAGCCGGAGCCGTAGCCATTGGAGCTGAAGCCGTAGCCGTAGCTGTAGCCATCGAAGCCGAAGCCTTCACGGTAGCCTTCGTCGTAGCTGGAGCCTTCATCTTAGTCTTAGCCGGAGTTGGAGCCAGACTTTTTACCTTAACCACAGCCGAAGCTGCAGCCTTAGCCTTAGTATTATTTAGCGCATATATAATTAGGGGTGCATTGAACGGAGATCCAAAATACGCCCTGATTCGCAACAAGGCTGTAGCTTTCCTAGCTATTGGCGGTACAAGCTTTCGCAGTGCAGATTTAACTGATGCTAATTTTACAAGCGCCACCCTCAAAAATACAGATTTTAGAAAAGCTAATCTGACTCGTACCAGGGTAAGCGCATCTCAAATGGACACAGAGACCCACAACCTGCTGGAATAGATTTAAACACACGTATTCTCAATGACAATGGAGAATTAAGATATGGAGGAGAGTGACGTACTCAAGAGCGTTAATTGCTAAGAGCAATATAGCTTAGGCTTTTCTTGGAAGTTGTCTTCTTAAAGTTGTTTATAGTTAGGACAACGACCGTAATAGATTTTACAGCGATCGCCCCAGATGTAGAGAAGTGAATACAGGATTGTAAAAGTACTCACACATTGCTAAATAGGGGCGATCGCACACACAGAAAGGGTAGTGTTAACAATCTGTTGGAGTGCTAGTACAGCGCAGTGTAAATAAAGCAATCATTTCAAACAAACACAAGCTTTGATATATGACTTTTGACTTCCGCCTTACGGTACTAGCCCTAATTATATTTGGAGATTAGTCGTGAAAATTTGGCATCAAGAAGCGAACAGAATGACACTTCGATTGCTACCAGTGTGGATTTGGATAGATGCAATTATATTTGGGGCGGCTGGACTTTTTGTGATCTCAAACGCCTATATGACTACCCTCACGTGCAACCGGATTGAGTCATGTAACCTAGAAACATCTAAATCTATCGAGCTCATCAATGTATTCCCACGTCCTGGGGCTGCTGACTTACACATGCTAACGCTTAACGTCTCTCCGCAGTGTCTCCAAGCACCAGATGGTGACATTATCATGATTCACGAATCCTGAGAGATGAGCCTTTGAAGTAATTGTTGTCGGTGGTGAGTTGGCAAGTAAGGTGTTAACTTTGTGCGATCGCATTCCCAACGAACTTGGTGGGTTGTCGCTTTGAGCATTCCATCTTCCCCAGATCTTTCATCTAACCAGGCTAGAGCCTCACGTTCGTTGCAACTGTTGACGTGCATTACCAAATCAATTGCCCCACCACCGCTTTTTTGGCTACTAGGAAAGTTCCATAAATGTCGCACTCGCACCACCATTACAACGGTTTTCAGACCTGCCCAATCAGCTTGTTGATGCAGTGGAGGTAGTTGAGAAACAGGTACAGTCCAAACAAGTCTTTTTTCCGTGCGATGATGTCCTTTTTCCACCCGTTCGATCTACAAATGTGACATCGGTGTGCCAGTTATTCGCACTCCTTGGCAGTTCTGCCGTAATCCAGATCTAGGACTTCTGGGTGTCGCGGCAGCGACGGCACTGTGGGGTGAGCCGTGGTGACCTCACCAAATCGGCGAGCGAAGGCGACTTGCCCGTTGGCATCAAGCTGCTGGCGACGAAAGAAGATTACTTTGTCTTGGACTAGGGTCTTGCGGATCTCGCTGATGATGTCATCACTGTTGTCAGCACTGAGGTCAACACCTACGATTTCCGCACCGATGCGTCCTGCGACTGGTTAGATGTCAAAGTATTTAGCACTCATCTGTTTGTGTCTCCAAAATTCTATTTTTGACTAATTGTTGGAGGAGTAATTGCTGCATATTGTTCAGTCGTCACCCAGGCTTGCTGAACATTCATGCGATCGCACTACTACCTTCATTCATGCAACGCTCTCAACTTTCGGATCTCCGGCCAAATCATCACCGTAACAATCACCACGACAATCGTGCCAATTCCACCGCCGACAACAGATATCACCGGACCAAATAAAGCAGCAGTCAAGCCTGATTCAAAACCCCCCAATTCATTAGAAGCACTGATAAAGACACTGTTAATGGCAGCAACTCGACCGCGCAAATGATTGGGTGTCCGGATCTGAACTAACGTATGACGAATGACAACGCTAATGGTGTCTAATGCACCACTAAGTGTCAACATCAGCAGTGATAGCCAAAGCCAATGCGACAGCCCAAAGATAATTGTGACTACGCCAAAGCCAATTACCGACCATAGTAAGGCAGGTCCGGCTTTGCGGAATGGTGGCAGATGTGCCAGACTGACTGCCATGACTAGTGCGCCTATTGATGGGGCTGCCCGTAGATATCCCAACTCCACTGGACCGACCTGCAAGATATCCTTGGCATAGATGGGTAGTAGTGCTACGGCACCCCCTAGCAATACAGCAAACAAATCTAGGCTGATTGCTGCTAAAATTAACTGATTCTGCCAAACAAACTTAGCGCCTGCAGATAGTGCTTTGAGTGATATCGGTTCCTTTGAAAAAGTTGTGTTTTGCTCTCTGATCGCTACTGTTAAAGCAAAACACAACAGTGCTGCAACTGCCGCTAGTATATACACTCCTGTAGCACTTTTCAAAGCAGCGATCGCAAATCCTCCCAAGGCAGGTCCGATAACTGTTGCTAGCTGAAAGCTACTACTATTCCAAGTGGCAGCATTCGTAAAAGCGCTGGCAGGTATTAATTGCCACATGAGCGCATCACTAGCAGGTCTTAAGAACGCCCTTGCCACACCTATTAAGAACAAGCATGTATAAACGAGAACAATTGCACTTTGATGGGAAGAAATTACCGCCAAAGCCAGCGAACAGAAGGCTAGTAGCACAACGGAGAGTAACATGGTGCGTTTGCGATCGCTGCGATCGGCAACATGCCCTGCAATCAATGTCAAAGCAATCATCGGCAGGACTTGCGCCAGCCCCACCCCACCTAACACCATTGCTGAGTTGGTACGCTCATAAAGTTCCCAACCAATTGCTACAGTCTGCATTTGCGTACCTGTAAGCAGGAGTACGCGCCCAATCATAAATAGTCGATAGTCCCGAATTCTTAAGGCGGCAAAGGGATCGTGTTGTGCCACCTCAGCTTCAAGGAGCTTTTTTAAATTCTGTTTGCTCGAAGACATTTTATTGAAGCTAAAAATTGCTCAACGACACTCTGCTCAAGCTTTGGAGAAATCATCCGACTATTTCTCTTGCTGATTTGATGAAGGCGTGGACGGGTGACGCCAAGGCTGTATTCTTCCTTGAGCATCAGTCGGCAAATTATTGCTAAATTTGCTAAAGATTTGAGCTGACTTTTCTCTGTGACCTGCTGGAGTGCGTCCTGGTCCCCAACCGACGTTTTCACGGTAACTACCCAACAACCCTGCTTCTACAAGAGTCTTTTCATCAACTGGGACAGACTCATCTGTTTGTGGAGCAACGAACAGGGCATCTACCGGACAATACAGTTCGCACATGTAGCAAGTTTGGCAGTCGCTTTGACGAGCAATTTTGGGTGGAGCATCCGGCACCTTGTCAAAGACATTGGTTGGGCAAGCAGAAATGCAGATATTGCATTGAATACAGCGAGATTCACTGACGAGTTCAATCACAGCGCTACTAGCTCCCTTTCTCTAGTTGTAATTTCTTGTTTTTCGGGCTTCACCCAGACTTGATCCAGTCCACCGCTAAGTAGGCGGTGTTGTTGGTTTGGATCTAGTTCCGGATGGTCTTGGTGTCTGTGCATTCCGCGAGTTTCTCTGCGTTCTAGGGCGCTGGCATACATCCACCGCGCCGTTGCTACCATTGCTGCTGCTTCTCTTGCTTGAAGAGCCTGTTCCGCCACTACTTCACCATTACGAATTTCTTTCCAGAGGTCATGCAGCCGACTGAGGGATGCTGACAAACCTTGCTGTGTACGGAATAGGTTGCGATCGTAAGGGAATACTTCTGCTTGCACAGCACGAATGACTTCGGTAGGAACAAAGCTTTTGCTGGCGCTGTAAGAGGTCACCGCAGCTTCCCCAATTCCTTGCACTGAGCGCTGATTGGCTTTAGCTCCCAATTGGCGGGCATAAGATGCCGCCGCCTCACCGGCCCAATACCCTGAAGAGGTAGCCCAAGCAGCGTTATGACTACCACCACCCGTAAAGCCACCGCAAATCAGTTCCCGCGTTGCTGCATCTCCTGCTGCATAAAGACCGGGTACAGAGGCGGCACAGGTAGAATCTACAATCCGAATTCCGCCTGTCCCTCGCACGGTTCCCTCCAGACGCAGGGTCACGGGAAAGCGTTGCGTGAAGGGGTCAATTCCCATACGGTCAAATGGCAGGAAAAAGTTGTGCTGGACAGTTCGCATTAGTGCCTGCTCTTCAATTGATGCCTTGTCTATACAGGCATAAACGGGTTGGGTGAGCAGGGTACGAGCAATGATTGATCGCCCCTTCTGGGAACCAGCCCCCTCAATCACTGTTCCATCTTCGTAGGTGAAGGTTGCCCACCGGTAGAAAGCCCCCTTCGTGACTGAGGAAAAAGTCGGGGATAGGGCGTAGGCATTGGAAAATTCCATACCTGACATTTCAGCACCTGCTTCCGCTGCCATCAGGTAACCATCTCCTGTCAGGACGTTGCAGCCAAGGGCTTTACTGAGAAAGGCACAACCGCCTGTAGCAATTACGACTGCTCCCGCTCGGACTGTCCAGTGTTCACCATCGCCTGTTTGGCGGCTGATTCCTGACGCCCCTGCAACTACGCCTTCTGGGTCTACAAGCAATTCCAGTGCTGGACTGTGGTCAAGGATTTGCACTCCAGCTTTTTTAATCTTTTTCCGCATCCAGCGCATGTAATCCTGACCTTGCTGGAGCGATCGCCGAAAGGGACGACCTTCTTCATCAACCGGAAAAGGAAACCCCCAGTCTGACAGCCGATTGAGGTTTGTGTAAGTCTGATCCAAGACACGTTCCATCCAGGGTCGCTCTGAGAGGAACCCCCCCAGTGCTTCCCGGCTATTCATGGCTGCTTCACGTTGCACTGGATCGGGTGGGACATACCAAACACCTGTTCCAGAAGGTGCTGTTGCTCCACTTGTACCGCAGTAGCCTTTGTCTACCAGTACAACCCTCACACCTTGCTCAGCCGCACTCAAAGCTGCCCAAGTCCCAGCAGGTCCACCGCCTATGACTAGGACATCAGTTTCTAAATCTAGGTGAGAAAGGGTGGTAGATGTATTCCCTGATTGATATGGATAAATGCTCACAACTTTTTAATCTCCTGATGGTTGAATACTGGTAGTGAGCAGCTTCTCAATTGGTGCTTCCACCGACACTCACTTATGTCTTATGTCTGGCTCAAAGTACTGCTTTTTGGGGTCTGTTGTGACAAATTTCCAGGTGATACGCACAGGTTTCCACAAAATCCGCCAGCACCAGAACTATGAGGGATAGAAAACCAGCGTCCGTAACTCTATGCTCTCTCGCGGCGGGGCATCCACCGGGCTTGTCGGGTCGTCAAATCCAGTATGGGCGCCAAACCTCGCCCGTCCGTCTTCCGTAGAGTCGAAGCATTTGATGAATAACACCTCGTTCCGTTGCATTTGCGGAAAATAGAACCATCGGTGCGTTGGGTTGTATGTGACTGCGTAAGTCTCGCCAACGCGATCGCGGTACACGAGATCGCCAGCGACAAGGTCTGTTGGTGCTATACTTAGAGCGTCGCACACTGTTAATGGTGACTCCTGAACTGTTGCTATCGGTCGCCAAACGTTAATCACAGCAAACCTTTGTTGTAGTAGTTCATCAATGTTATCTACCCCCTGTGCTGCTAGCTCTATGCGTGCGCGAGTATAGCCAGATTTGGCTGTAAAGTCGTTATGTACGCGCTTTGCAGGCTCCCTGATTCCGCTCTCACCCTGCTTTGAGCGTTGAGCATTACGGAGAGTGTGATCGAAAATCACCACCTGAGTTGCACCTGTTACCTCTTTCAAGAGTTGCTCGGCTTCAGGATAATAGACGCGGCGGATCTCATCTTCGTCATAGAAATTGTGAACATTGCTATCATGCACAACGAATGCGAAGCCCTCTCTGTCTAGGGATAGGTTTTGTGCGATCGCCCGTGCATTATGGATTGGTAGCCTATGTATCTCATGCTTCCCATTGGATCGTGGAATTCCTGGTGGCGGTTCGTAGGTATAGTTGACAGGCTTGGACGCCATCGGAATGAGGTAGTTGAGTTCTGCTTCAACCTGTGGGAGTTTCTCGAAAACGGGTTTGTCTAGAACAGGGATGTCTAAGCTCATGGTTCCATCCTCATTTTCAAAGTTTTGGTTGCTAACCACTCTTTAGGATTGCGGAGAAATTCAAAATGACTGCTAGAGAAGTTTTCTATATTTTTAATTGATGTCGGGCAACGCGCAATCCAGTTAATTTCCCATACAGCAATGTACTTTGCTGACTTATAAGGGGCAAATAATCTGACTGGCAGGTTTTACACCAGCCAAGCCTAAATACTTTTAACAAGTAGGCTTACCGTAGATTTATTCACCATTATTGCACGGTCTTTCCGGAAATACAAGTCTTACTGGCAAGGAAATTATGTATAGCTAACTATTAGATTATCTAATTAAAATCCAATTTTTTCTCAGTCCGATTAAATTGGGTAAGGGTAGCTTTTATTACCTTTACCCTTACCCATTACATATTATTGACACCGACCTATTTATATTTAGCGAAAACCGCGAAAAATTTGAGGCAGATCTCAAAGCATCTCTGCTGGCAGTGGAACCTTCTGGACAGTTTACCGAGGAATTGCCAGTCACTGCCCTGGTTGCCCGGAAACAAACGTGAACTTTCAGGGAAAGATAGCCCATGCCATTTGTATCTGTTCGTGACCTGCAAATGTATTATGAGATTCGTGGTACAGGTCCAGACAATGAGTCTGAAACCCTTATGGGGCTTAAGTATAAATCTAGTTTCTGGAGATGTTTAATGGTTTTCGTACTGCTTTCGGGTAAGGACAGCCTCTGGTCGCCTCCATAGCTGCACATTGGGTGCAACCTCTTGAGCAAAAAGCTTCATTGATCGCCTGACAACTTCATTACCCAGCCCTGGTAAGTGGATTTTTACCCCCAAAAGATCTATCTGGGTTGCGCTCACATACTCGTTCAGTTGTTGGGCAACAGTTGCAGGAGAACCCACGATATAATTAATTCGCCCTAGCAAATCGGGTAAATCTTTAGGGGGTCCTGGGGGAATGCGCCCCTGACGTTGGGCGTCAATATATGTTGGCAACTTTTCCCTGACGCTGAAGTAAACTTGGACTGCTTGGGCGACTGTCGCCTGTGCTTCAGCATCAGTCTCGCCAACGTATACCAGCCGAAACCCTCGCACCGCTCCTGTACCACCAGCTTCTCGATAGATATCGCTGTGGATGTTTTGCGCCGTTGCTCCCTCCGCTTGTCCTACGAGCAGATTAAGACCGAGTTGAGCGGCAAGAACAATGGTGTCGCGATCGCGCACACCTAGCCACAACAATTTTTCCAACCCTTCACGAGGTGGAGGCGTAATTTTAACACCTTGGCGATCTGGCAAAAGGTAGTTAAGCACCTCGATAAGTGAAGCGCGAAAGAGTTGATGTTTATCAGCCTGACTGAGTCCGGTATGCTCCATGTCGGCAATACTACCGTGACCCAACCCGAACATCACCCTTCCTTCGTTGAGCAAATCGAGCAACGACACAGCTTCCGCAAAACGCAGGGGACTTTCTAGGGTCAAAATTTTGATAGCAGTTCCAAGTTTGATTCGCGTTGTTTCAGCAGACAGCTTGGCAATGAACAATTCAGGAATCGGCAATCGCCCATAGAAAGCTTTGTGTCTGACAAAATGATGTTCTCCAAAAGAGCAGGATTCAAAACCAAGCGTTTCAGCCAGTTGTACATCAGCAACCGTCTGGGCAAAAAATTCTCGGTCTTCAATATCTGGGTTTGCCCACATTTGGTGGAAAAGTCCAATTTCCATATCATTTAGCGACTCATAGCCCAAGTGTTTGCAAGCGCCCATCAACCACCTTCACTTTCAGCAATTAGCTTTTAACAAGCAAGGGTAGTCAAAGGCTTTGGCTGGGGGCTTGCTTCTTGGGGTTTTCTGTGATA
>CAZZYE010000281.1:0-8516 GCA_964658145.1 uncultured Stigonema sp. | reverse complement strand
TGTTCCCTGTTCCCTGTTCCCTTTTTTTATCAACAATTTACTAAAAAACCCGATTTCGCAGGCGTTACCGGGTTTGTAGCTATCGCACTGATGAATAATTAAAAACACGGATTAAATCAAGTTAAGCTAGTAGCGAGATAGGAGCAAGTTAGAACGCAGTTTGACATCTAAATCGCCACTTTGGGGGTTAATGACAACAACCTCAGCTTCCTTGCGCCGTAATAGAACACTTGCTCCAGCCCCCGCACCAGCACCGAGTATAGGTTCTATAGCACGAATTCTGTGGTCTGTAATCAGTCCAATGACGCTAGCAGCACCGGCACCAATAGCCGCATCTTGTACGATTTTACCAGTGTCAGTTCCTTTGCTAATCTTTTCCTTTCTGGTAATTACCGAAGAAATTGCATCAATATCCTGCCGATGTCCGTCAGGAAAAACTAACTCTCGCGCCACGAATCGAGAACCTTTTTTAGAGTCTCTAGTTGCTGGTTCCAGTTGACCAACCACTTGAGAACCTTCTGGAATTAATATATTTCCGTTCCTATCTATGATGTTTCTTGCTATCCTTACGGTTAAATGTGTTGTCTCGTCAGGAGTAACAACAACTCTATCTTTTTCATAAGTGACAGGAAACTTCACTCCAGCAGGGATTGAAAGATCTCTTGTTTGAGAGCGAAAGATTTGTGCACTAGCAGGAGCGATTGTAAAAATGGGAGCGATCGCGCCTGCTGTGATTGTCATTGCTATAAGTACAGCAGTTCTAGACTTCCAATCATGAAAGACAGTCATTTTTAGCTTCCTTTTAGTTCCTTCTTGTTATATAATGACGTGGATTTTCTGATAATTGTTTCGTCGGGTTTTTAAACCTATCCACGGGCGTATTCCAAGGGATAAAAAGGTATATCAAGTGCTGCAATCCGACATGTCATCACACAGTTCTTGTCTCGGAACCCATCAGAAAGCTCATGAATTTCCTTTAAGACACGAATGCACTGATTTTAATTTATACTTACTAAATACATAACTCACCCATATCTAATAGACGTCTCCAGAAATTAACTATGCATTACCTGAAATCCTTGTAGAGACGCGAAATTTGAGCCAGCGCGCATTATGAGTGTTTCCCGACAGAGGCGACTGGTGAGTCCAGTCCTGAAGGAGGGTTTCCCTCCGTAGGGAACTGGCGTTAGCGAAGCGGTAGCGAGGAACGAGCGTCACCCGAAGGGCGTCGCGTCTCTACATTCTTTTTCGGAGATGTCTAATGCTTGTATTTAAACTGATTGCAACCACACGCCTGTAAAGCTAGGGATGTAGTGATTCAAACAATTTGGGAAAAGTTCAATGTTATCCAAAAAGTTTCCTTCACAAGATGAAGTGGAGGCTGTTGTGATAGTGATTACAGTGATTGGTTTTCTTGCACTTGCAGTTATTGATGAGACTCGTCGCCCTCAATTTCTGGATTTAACAAAATTTGCAGCTTTGCACATACGTTGGGCTGTTAATTCCTCGGTAAAGGTTAAACGATGAGCGCAATTAGAAAAGCCAAAATGTGCCTTGACGATTATTAGGAGGGAAAGAGAAGGCGAAAGCATTACTTAAGGTGTGATTTTTTACTATGATGAAAAAAAAGCGATCGCCTACTCTCACCAAACAGCCATAGCGAATAGAATTTGCGACTACCCTCCTTTCATCCTCCCGTCTCAATAGATTTAGGTTAAGGTTTTGATGCAATACTGAAGATCCCCCCTAGCCCCCCTTAAAAAGGGGGGAATAAGAGCAAAAACTGGGTTTTATTAGCCCCCCTTTTTAAGGGGGGTTGGGGGGATCTCCGAAGTTCATCGCACTAACCGAAAAGTATTGCCTCCCGTCTAGGGCAGCGAAAGTAGGGAAAATATCATGATAGATAGTTTGATTTTTTTCCCAGAGTGCAAAAACTTTTCGTATAACAGAAAAAAAGTGTTGATTTTATTGTTAATAATAGTAAAGTTAAAGTATGAAAGACTAGAAACCTGATTTCTACCTAGCTAAACTAGCAAAAAGAGCCTAACAACTTATATATTAAAAGTAGGTGTGGCACTAAAGCCTCAATGATTCCAGTACAACTAACCATCAAAAACTTCCTAAGTTACCGTGATGCAACTTTAGATTTTCGCGGGTTACATACGGCATGTATTTGCGGTTCTAATGGCGCAGGAAAATCTTCTCTACTGGAGGCGATTACCTGGGCAATTTGGGGTGAAAGCAGAGCTGCGGCTGAAGATGACGTAATCAATACTGGTGCTAAAGAAGTTCGAGTTGATTTCGTCTTCAAAACTAGCGGGCAAATCTATCGAGTCATTCGCACCCGCCAGCGGGGTGGTAGTAGCGTCTTGGAATTTCAAATAGAAACACCAGGCGGGTTTCGCGCACTTACTGGCAAAGGAGTAAGGGCGACACAGGATTTGATTGGTGAACACATCAAGCTGGATTATGATACTTTTATTAATTCTGCCTATTTGCGTCAAGGTCGTGCAGATGAATTCATGCTCAAGCGTCCTAACGAACGTAAAGAAATTCTAGCAGAGTTGTTGAAACTCAATCAGTACGATGAATTGGAAGAACGGGCAAAAGAATTGTCGCGTCAGTTCAAAGCACGGGCTGAGGAGCTAGAGCGTTCTTTGGAGTCGATGAAAACTCAACTGCAACAGCGTGAGGTAATAACTCAAAAACAAGCCAACTTAGAAGCCGAACTCAACCAGCTGCAACAGGTACAGGCATTTGATAATATTCAATTGCAAAGTTTGCAAGTTGTACAGCACCAGCGACAAACTTGGTCAGATCAACTCAACTTTGTCAGGCAACAATACCAGAATCTCACGCAAGACTGCGATCGCCTCCAGCAAGAGCATTCAGCGATTAGCACTCAGCTATCAGATTTAGAAAAAATATTAAGTCAAGAAGCTGAGATTAAAGCCGGATACGGTGAATACGAGATTCTACAATCTCTTGAAGTTGCTTTTGCTACAAAATTTGAAGAATACACAAGCGCTGAAGCAAAGCGTCAACATTCATCACAGCAGCTTACCAAACAAATTAACGAAATCGAGCGGCAACTGCAACAGGCGATCGCTCAATTAGAAGCCTTAGAACAACAAGAGCGAGAAATTCAGCAAACTCTGACTAAGTCAGATGAAGTAGAAGCGGCTTTGGCACAACTAGCCACAGCGCGTAACCGTGTTGCCCATTTAGATCAGTTGCGGATGCAAGTTTCTCCCCTACTGCAACAGCAAGCAACTTTGCAAAGCCAACTGGATCGCGTTCATGCTGGTTTCGTAGCGCGAATAGAACAGCTAGAAGTTACAGCAAACCAACTGCAATCGCGACAGCGACGCCAACCGCAACTGCAACAAGCAGTCATGGAAGTGGGGATGCAGATTGAGGAAATGGAGAAAAAGCGGGTTTACCTACAGCGAGTGCAAGAAAAAGGGCAGGAGAGACGTCACTTTATCGAACGCCTGCAGGCACAGCAACGAGAGTATGAAAGGTTGTTGGGAGAACTCAATCAAAAACTGCTTCTTCTGCAAAACCCGAATGCTGTTTGTCCATTGTGCGAGCGTTCATTGGAGGAACATAACTGGAATCGCGTAGTGGACAAAACTAAGGTTGAACACAAGGATACAGAAGGACAATTATGGGTATTCCGGGAACAAATGGCGGTTTCGGACAGAGAAATTCAGGTACTTAGGCAGGAATACCGTGAAATATCGCAACAGTTAGCTCCTTACGATACTTTACGCGAACATAGAGGGCAATTAGCAGCACAGTTGCAAGCAACGAGTGATGTCGAACAACAATTACAACAAATTGCAGCAGAAAGAGAGCAACTAGAGCGATCGCTGCAAGTAGGTGATTACGCCCATGAAAAACAAGCCGAACTGCAACAGCTAGAACAATATCTGCAACAACTCAATTACAATGAGCAAGATCACGCCCTTGCCCGTAACGAAGTTGAGCGGTGGCGGTGGGCAGAGATTAGACTGAGCCAGGTTAAAGATGCAACTAAGCGACAGGCACAAATAGCAGCACGAAAACCAGAACTTCAGGCTCAAATTGCCCAATTACAAACCAAAATGCAGCTTGAGTCAACCGATTCTGATTGTGCTAGACAAATCGCCTCCCTCGCTCGTTACATTGGTGAAATTGGCTACGACACTGAAAAACATAACAACTTGCGCATGGCTGTCAGGAAAGCTCAATCTTGGGAGTTACGCTATCAAAAGCTTTTGGGAGCGCAGCAGCAATATCCTCAACTCAAGGCAAGAGTGCAAGAGTTAGAAGTGTCAATGCAAGCGAGATTAACAGAACGACAAAGACTCGCTACTCAAATCGAAAGTATCACCCACCAGATGGAAGAAACAGCCAACCCAACTGCCCAAATTCAAGCGCTACAGCAGCAACTAGCATCACGCAGACAACAACTAGACGAACAAATTGGGCAGTTGGGACGCTTAGAACAGTTGACTCACCAACTTGAAACGTTACAAATTCAGTACGAGCAACAACAGCAGCAACTGCAACAAGCAAAGCAACAACATCGCATTCATCAGGAATTAGCGCAAGCATTTGGTAAAAATGGTATCCAAGCACTGATGATTGAGAATGTCTTACCTCAACTGGAAGCCGAGACAAATCAACTACTTTCGCGACTGAGTGCCAACCAGTTGCATGTTCAATTTGTTACACAAAAAGCAGGGCGTCATGGAAAGGCAACAAAGAAAAATGCTAAGCTCATAGATACACTAGATATTTTGATTGCTGATGCCAGAGGAACGCGAGCTTATGAGACTTATTCTGGTGGGGAAGCATTTAGAATTAACTTTGCTATCCGTTTAGCGCTAGCAAAATTATTATCGCATCGGGCAGGGGCGGCGTTGCAACTGTTGATTGTAGATGAAGGGTTTGGCACACAAGATGCGGAAGGATGCGATCGCTTAATTGCGGCAATTAATGCGATCGCCGCTGATTTCGCCTGTATCCTCACGGTGACTCACATGCCTCACCTCAAAGAAGCTTTCCAAGCCCGCATCGAAGTCAATAAAACCCAGGAAGGTTCGCAGTTAAGTTTGTTGATTTAGATAACCGTGTTTTTACGGGTTGCCAAATAAATTAGATAGCAAAAAAATTAAAACACAAGTATTTGAGCAGTTTTTACTCACCAAAACCGTGGGTATTTTCAATATCATCCCAAGGTTAACACTCCTAACGGCATATCCACAATCAACCGTCGAGTCTTTAACCATTGGCGACCAATTAAAACTTCCGTTAAACCTTCACCAACATGAACAGGAATATCAAAATTAGTTCCATTTATTCGCATTTTTCCTAAATAGATCTCAAACTCCGCTTCTCCTTGTGCTGTTCGCATTGGTCGCTGTTCTACATAAATCCACCCAAGTGCATCTAAATCCTGATTATTAATTGCTAAACAGCCAGAAAAACCAGTGTCAAAAAGTGCGTCAACTGGTAATTCTAAACCGTCAGTAGCTATTAACTCTATCTCGAAAAATAATGCATCCTCATCACCAAAAAATCCGGAAATCATATGGTGCCACACACCCCAGTTTCATTTATCCGGAAAACATACAGCTTTGCATCTGGATATTTCTGATGCGCTATCTGTGCCACCCAAAATTCATCCTGATTGATGAAATAGTCTCCACTATCCGGCTCAATTGCTATATACCAGTTGTAGTGAGTTTTAATTAAATCTGGCTTCACACGGTCAAAAACCACTTGACATCGCTGTCTAAATTCTGTTCTTTCTGCTCTCCATTGGGCTTTTTGTTCTTCCGTCCACTGGATTTCAGGAAATATTCTTCCTCGGCGCACTGTAGGAATAGACTTGGCTTCAGTCATGATTGGTTCTCCCTAAAAAAGCAATATCTATATTTTCAAGCATCTTCACCATAATTTGGACTAACCAGATGCTTTTACCTTGACTCTCACATCAGGCTTTAATACAAAGACGCGATCGCCTTACTCCTCTTTTAGCCACTCTTCGTAACCACAAGCAAGCAAACGCTGTTTCACGTTGGCGATCGCTCTTGGCGTTGGCACATTAGTTGACTCCACTCCATACGCATCATTAAGAACAATATAATAATCCTTGCCAGTGTAGTGAGCTATGACCTCTGCCAGACAGCGATGGCTCATCTCATTATAAAGCAGTGCCAAAAGCGGAAAGTAAGATTCCGAGTCTACTCCATTAGGAAAACCACACTCAATTAGCTTATAGGTACTTAGCAGATAAGGCGCAATACTAACTTGCATTCATTTCCTCGCAAGAGGCGATCGTACTTCTAACTCCAAAGCATAGGCGCGATCGCACTCGCCTCTATTCAACGCTTTCTTGGTAAACTCGTGACTACAATCTAATTAACCTTAACCAAGCGACACATAAAAACAATGTTAACTTCGTGCGATCGCTGCTGATTTTGCTTGTATCCTCACCGTTACTCATATGCCTCACCTTAAAGAAGCCTTCCAAGTCCGCATCGAAGTCAGTAAAACCCAGGAAGTTTCGCAGTTGAGTTTGTTGATTTAGACAAGGACCGTGTTTTTGCGGTTATTGATTATGTTAAAGAAATTTACCATCAAAAAATAACTTATACACAATCGGTACTAAAAAGGGGCATCTCGATATAAGTCAACTAGGCGGTACGCTGCTTGTTGATTATGTAGGCGGGGAACTAGTAAACAAAGACGCTGCCAAAACGGCGCAGAGAAATGGCGCTATCACCCTCTATATCATTCCGGTTATACTGCGAAATCACCACATTTACCATGTTGTTATTGTTATCAACATTGACGTTATATTTGAGAACAATTGGCACAGACGGATTACGTGATGATTTAGATGGGTAAACAAAACAGTTGATG
The DNA here is from genome assembly GCA_964658145.1 of uncultured Stigonema sp. GTDB lineage: Bacteria > Cyanobacteriota > Cyanobacteriia > Cyanobacteriales > Nostocaceae > Stigonema. The sequence continues at coordinate 1,598 of CAZZYE010000281.1, read as the reverse complement.
GGAAGCGGAAGGGGACCTAGCGTGATGTCTTGTCCTGAAGGTATATGCTTAGTTTCACCCGTGGAAAGCCCACTCTCCAAACTCCGCTTAGTCTGATTGATTAGCTTCAATCGAACTGGCGCTTTGGGATTGAAGTGTGCCACAGGCTTTAACATGTCTTCTTGACTATCCTGAGACGGAGTTTGAACAGGCGGAGTTTGGTCAGTAGATTGGGCTAAGACAGAAATTCCCAAATCTGATCTGGGAACATTTGGAATTACAGCACTAGTTTCAAACGGGTTGACAATATTGCAACCTATAGTAGCAACAACAATAGCAGTCATTTTCTGAATGCGGCTCATCATATTGATTTGTGTACTAAAAAACTCATCAGGAGTTAGATTATCTCAACAAGGGGCTGTCTTACAGAAGATGTGATGGATTTTAATACCTCTGAAAAAATTGTATAGCCCATTGCTTTAGTGCCTACACCAGAGGAAGCAGCATTACAGGCACAATTAGAGCTAGAAAAAGAACGTCAACGGGCTTTCCAATTGGCAGAAAGACTGAGATCCCTTGGTATCGATCCAGACTAGAACCCTTACCAGTGAGGATTTGCTACGATTAACGCCTCTGCCTCCACACTGGACAATGGCTGAGAAAAAAAGTATCCTTGCCCATATTTACATTTCATCTCTCTAAGTTGTGCCAATTGCTCTGCCGTTTCTATTCCTTCTGCTGTCACATCCACACCAAGTTTTTTGCCAAGCGTCACTATAGTCTCGACAATCTCTAAATTTCCCTGATTAGCATTTATCGTGCTAACGAAAGACCGATCAATCTTCAACTCATCAATTGGAAAACGGTGTAGACGACCTAATGATGAATACCCCGTACCGAAGTCATCAATAACCAACCGGATATCCAAGGCTTTTAGTTGCGAGAGTATGACGGTTGCAGAGCGATCGTGTTTCATGATCACGTTTTCGGTAATCTCCAACTTCAAGCGAGGGGCATCCAAGCCCGTCTCTTGCAGAACTTTGCTAATTTGCTCGACTAGATTCGGTTGAGTGAAATCTTTGTTACAAATATTTACACTGATTGATAAGGGCGCAGCACCGGGAATTCGTTGCCACTGCTGTATCTGGCGGGTAGCTTCAAGCATTACCCACTGGTCGATCAAGCTAAGCAGCCCAGTTTCTTCCGCTACTTCGAGAAACTTAGTTGGCGAAAGCAGACCAAGTTGTGGATGCTGCCAGCGTAACAGGGACTCGAACCCAATAATTTTACCAGTTTCTAGCGACACGAGCGGCTGGTAGTGAATCAAAAACTCCTGACGTTCAATCGCTCGGCGTAGATCTGTCTCCATCTGCAAGCGTACCACTGCCCGAGTGTGCATGTTCGGTAGCGTACAGGCGGCGGGATGCGTTGCTGCCACCTGAAAAGTATCCTTGATATTTGCGACTCACCGTGATTTAGTGTAGCTGGTAGCCATAATGGCATAGTGTTACGATCGCTCCACCGCTCACATTATTTAAGAGCCTTAAGTGATGCTACCAAAACCAGACAGTACAAGCAACCAATTGATTTATGGATAAGGGGGATAAGGGGGACAAGGG